>VEQB01000145.1 GCA_018883485.1 Bacteroidota bacterium | reverse complement strand
GGTTTAGGAGATAGCATTGCTCAATTATTGGCGCGTAAGTTTCCAGCTCCTTTAGAAATGGTAGCAGTAAATGATAGCTTTGGCGAAAGCGGTACACCTGATGAGCTACTAAAAAAGTATGGTTTGGAAGCAGACAATATAGTGAGTGCGGTGCAACGTGTAATGCAGCGTAAATAATATGAAAGCAGGACTTCCAAAAAAGGTTGGTATTGGGCTATTGGTTGTTTTGGTTGTATTACAATTCTTCCAACCCAATAAAAACCAAGGTGAAAAACTGGGTCAAAACGATATTTACCAGGTAGCCATGACACCATCTTTGGTTCAAACCGCTTTAGAAACTAGTTGCTTTGATTGCCATAGCAACAGCACTGTTTACCCTTGGTACACTAGGATACAACCCATTGGATTATGGATGCAGTACCATGTAAATGAAGGTAAGGAAGAGTTGAATTTTTCTGAGTTTAAAACATATACCCCCAAAAGGCAAGCGCATAAATTGGATGAGATTGTGGAGATGATTGAGGAAGATGAAATGCCACTTGCATCCTATACCTTGATTCATAAAAATGCGGTATTAACAGAAGAACAAAAAGTGCAAATTTTAGAATGGGCTAAGGCAAGTGCTAAAGAGATTAGAACTAAAGCAAATCTGCCTGAACCAAGCGCTGCTGCAAACTAATTTCCAAGCATTAATTTAAGTTTTAATACAGCGGCAACAGACATGGCATCTTGCACTTCTCCGTTTAGCACCATTTGGTAAAGTGTTTCGAAAGGTACTTTTTTAAGTTGTAAGTCTTCTGTTTCTTCTGGTTCTGTATTTGTAAATTGTAGGTCTCTGGCTACGTATAAAATAGCATGCTCGTTGGTAGCAGAATTGCTCAAGTCCATTTCCAATATTTTTTCCCATTGCTTGGCAATAATGCCACATTCTTCCAGCAATTCTCTTTGCGCAGAAACAATAGGATCGGTATCTAATTTGCCACCACCTTCTGGTATTTCCCATGAGTAGGAATTGGTAGCATAGCGGTATTGCCCAACTATCCAGGTGTTGTTATTTTTATCTAGTGGAATGATGCCAATAGCCAAGTTTTTGAAATGAACCACCCCATATATTCCTGGGTTTCCTGCGGGGTTTATCACCTCGTTATGTTGTATTTGAATCCAGGGGTTGTCATACCTTATTTCAGAACTTTTAGTTTGCCAAGGATTTTGATTTTCATTTTTCATGCTCATAGAGCGAAATAAGTCAATTGTTTGAGGTATAACAAATATGGGCTCACTTAAATACACATTGACAAGAATCACTTAACATTGCATGGATTGACAGCAGCAAAGAAAAATAGCGTATTAGATTATCAGTATCCTAAGATATTGATGCAATTTCCTAGGTTGATAAGGGTTGTTTATCTAGCTAATTATTTTACCCAATTAAGAAAATGGTATACCATGGTTGCCTGGCAGCGATTGATTAAAGAATCACCATCCGATGCAGTAATCTTGGATTTTGGTGCTGGTGAAGCCCAGTATATTGTACCTTTTTGCAAGCAAAACTCATCCAAAACATTTTATGCTTTAGATAACCGTAAAAGTAATGTGCAATTCTGCGAGGCGTTTGCTTACCCTAATTTAAAGACTGAGTGGGTAGATATTGAAAAAATGTCATCCTCTGTTCAGGCAGATTTGGGGCTGTGCGTTGGCGTAATGCAATATTTAGAAAATGACCAATTAGCCTTAAAAAATATACAACGAAGTTTAAAACCTGGGGCACCAATTCTTTTATACGTGCCTATTAATGGCCTGCTCTTAACCAATATTTACAACTATGTGTTTAAGCGTTATGCCCAATATGAAAGTATTAATGAAAGAAAACGAGTTTATAGGGAAGATGAAATAACCAAGAAATTAAACCAAGCTGGTTTTAGTATTCTGCAAAAGACTTACACGTATGGTTTTTGGGGAAAGTTAAGCCACGAATGGCTAAACACCTGCAGCACGCTTATTTTTTCTGCAGAAATTCCTTTAAAACTAATTGCCTTACTTGTCTTAGTTCCAAGTCTTCCCATTATTTTGGCGTTCATGAGTTTGGATTTTGTAAGTAAGAAGAAGGACGGCAATGGGTTGCTAGTTGAAGCAAGGAGAATTTAGTAAAAAGTGTAGTTACCCAGGTATTAACTATGGAAATTTCGGAAACTTTTTAAAGTCTGGTTTGCGTTTTTCTAGGAAGGAGTTTTTACCTTCTTTGGCTTCATCGCTTAGGTAATAAAGTAAAGTGGCATTACCTGCCAATTCTTGAATACCCGCTTGTCCATCGAGTTCTGCATTGAAAGCACTTTTTAACATGCGCAATGCAATGGGGCTTTTGTCCATCATTTTTCGGCACCATTCAATGGTAGTGTCTTCTAGCACTTCTAATGGTACTACTTTATTTACTAAGCCCATATCTAAGGCCTCTTGGGCGTCGTATTGTTCGCATAAGAACCAAATTTCTCTAGCTTTTTTCTGACCCACCAAGCGTGCTAAGTAGCTAGCGCCAAAGCCACCGTCGAAGCTGCCCACTTTTGGTCCGGTTTGCCCAAAACGTGCATTTTCTGCAGCTATGGTAAGATCGCAAATAACATGCAATACATGGCCTCCACCAATGGCATAACCAGCTACCATGGCAATAACAGGCTTAGGAATTCTACGTATTTGCATTTGTAAGTCGAGCACATTTAAACGCGGCACGCCATCATCGCCAACGTATCCACCGTGCCCACGCACACTTTGATCTCCACCACTACAAAAAGCTTTACCACCTTCACCAGTTAAAATTACACAGTAAATGCGTTCTTCTTGTCTGGCAATTTCCATGGCTTCGCTCATTTCCTTAACAGTAAGAGGCGTAAAAGCATTGTGAACTTCTGGACGGTTAATGCTAATTTTTGCAATACCGTCGTAAAATTGAAAAAGGATTTCTTTGTATTCTTTTATGGTTTCCCAAGAATGTTTAGACTGCATAATGATAAATTAATATGGAGGCAAAAGTAATTGAAGGAATGATAGTGCCAAAATAAACCTTAATTTTACTTTTTTATTTGGACTGAAAGAAAGCTATTTAATCCATGATTATTTTCAAAGCTTATCTCAACAATCTCTATACCTGCTTTTTCTTTCTGAAAGAAGGTTTTTAACGCTTCAAAATTATGGATGGAAGTATGCTTTATTCCATAACTTTCGCAAACAATTTTTAAATCACGAGTATGTGGTGTTGTAAAAAAATTTAGCTCTTCAGCATGATTGCTTGGTCCATCTATCCAATTAAAAATATTACCCCCTTTATTGTTAATCACCATGATTTTTAAGTTAGGCGGAAGGTAATTGTTCCATAGACCATGCTCATCGTATAAAAAGGAAATATCGCCTAATAAGGCAAACACTTTTTTGTCTGGTTGAGCCAAAGCTGCGCCTATTGCTGTGCTTAAGCATCCATCTATACCACTCGTGCCTCTGTTACTATAGATATTAATATTTTTATGATTAACTCCATTCCAACTTACCCAACGTATGGCAGAGCTATTGCCAACTTGTAATAGACTCCCTGCTGGTAGTAAATTTAAAATTTTATCGACAACGGTGGGCTCACACCAGATTTCTTTTTCATGGAAGTTTTGTAATTTAGTTTTTGTTGAACCATTCAGTTTTTTCCAGGTATCAAAGTAAACCGTATCTCCATCCTGTGATTTGATGTTTAATGAATTAAATGCTTCTAAATAAGCCAATACATCTGCCTCCAATAAGTGGGTTAAATTGCCATAGGTATCAATAGGTTCAGCACTAAATTGTAATCTAAAATGAAATGGCACTTTAATTTCTTTTAACCATTTGTACAGTGATTTTGAAACCATAGGTCCACCAAGAGATAAGATGAAATCAGGGCATAGTTCTTCGGGTATATTTTTGCCATATAGCTTCAGTAAAAAATCATAATTTGTAGCATTGCAAAATTTGTTTTGGTTTGAACAAACATCTGTTAGTATGATTAAATCGTTTTTTTTACTCAGCAATTCCAATAAATGATGTAAATTCTTGGAAACAGGAAATCCTCCTATCAAGATCATTTTTTTCTTGCTTTTCGTCCATGCACTTGTAAATAATTCAAAGTGAGGTAGCGGAATTGCAGTCTCACCTTTTGAGCGCGATTTTATAGTTTGAATAGCAGGTAAGCTTACATATTTAGGAGTATCATATAAAGGTTCTCTAAGTGGCACGTTTATATGCACTGGACCTTTTCCTTTTTCTGAAATCGCTTCTTCTAATGCATCTGTAACAATTCGTTCGGTTAGTTTATAATCTATTGTGTTTTCATCAAAACAAAGTAATTCATGACTCCCCAAAACATGTTTTCCAAAAACCCCTTTTTGCATAATCATTTGCCCTTCTTGTTGGTTTAGAAATTCTGGTGGGCGGTCTGCAGATAAAATTAATAAAGGTATTTTTTGGTAGTAAGCTTCAGCTACGGCAGGAAAGAGATTTACCACGGCTGTACCCGAAGTGCAAATGAGTACCGCTGGTTTCTGGGTTTGTTGGGCTAAGCCTAATGCAACAAAACCAGCACTTCTTTCATCAATAATACTGTAACAAGTAAAGCTAGGATTCCTAGTAAATGCGTATACTAATGGGGCCGATCTACTTCCAGGGCAAATGATAACATTGGAAACGCCATAGTATTCGCATACTTTGGCTATGGTAAATACGTGATGCTGCACGGGTATTATTTATTATTCAAGTATACGTAATTAAGATTCGGTGTGCAACCATTTAAAATTGAATGTTAATTCCAATATTCACGCCAAATTTTCGAACATTTGGATGATTATGGTAGTTAAGCCGGTGCATAAAACCTACAGAAGCAAATTTAAAAATGTTTTCAATGCCATAACCAATTTCAACATAGGGCTCATTATTTTCAAATGTATAAACTTTTGAAGTGCCTCTTCCTGCTGCATCTGTTTTGGCATTGATAGTTTGGTTTGCATTGCTCCAGTTTCCATAAGCTGCTTTAACAGTAGCGAAATTTCTAAGTTTTAATTTGTTGATATAGGGAATCTCATTAAAAATTACCCCTTCAAAATGTTGTGTATACGTGCTATGAATAAATACATCGCTAATAAATTCATAATTATTCATGAGGCTATAATTGTATTCACTGTATATCGCACTTTCGTTACCTCTTGCTACATCTAGCATTGGGTAGGGAAGTGTGCCAAAAATTTTACCTACATAAATATACCAGTCGGCTGTGCCTGCAAGGCGGGTATTCATATGATGCGATACAATTAAGTTTATTTTATCATATTCAAAATCACTCCCCCATAAACCTTTAATACCTCTTTGGTATCCCAAAATAAAAACAGGTAGTTTAGCCCGCTCAACCCTAAACCTATCGTGGCCCCTAGAAACCATAATTTCTTTGTATGCCCATCTTCCTTCAACACCTATGGAGCTATTTGTAAAGGAGCTCTTTATAACTGGCGGATCTCCGGGATTAGCCCCAGGAGTTGTATAGGCAAATACAAAATCTCCTAAGGGTCTAAAGGTATTGTGATCTAACAAAAATTTTAAGGTCCAATTGCTAGAAAAAGTTTGTGTGAAGGTAAAATTTACTTCTTCTGTTCTATTCAATCTAATATTGGAAGAAAAGAAATTGAAAAATTGAAAGAACCCACCACTTAAGGCGTAACTAATTGGTGAGTTGGTGATCCCTAAAATGTCATTGTCTTTTCTATATTTTAAAGAGGCAACTGTCCAGCGCCTCGGATCAATAATATAATCCAACCCCACTTTATACTTAAATTCTTCATCTCTTAAACCATAGGCCACATAAGTATTAAAAACAAACTTACTGCTAAAGTCATAATTGGTTTTAAAGCCCATTCTTAATCTAACCCCTTCCACATTATTAAATGCAATAATATTCATATAAGGGCCCCAGTCTAACTTACCAATACGTTTGTATCCTTCTACCACGGTATGTACAATATCAACATAAGTTTTAACGATGGGAAGATTGTTCACAGAGTCAACTTTATTAAACATCTCCTTTTCAATAGAAGATAAGGGTTCAGTTCTTTTTACTTCCCAGTAAGTAGAATCTTTTTGACCTGCATTTTCTAAGGTAACAATAGGGTAATCAAAAAACTCTTTGTTTAGCCCAACACCAGTTTCAATATTGGTATAGGC
>VEQB01000144.1 GCA_018883485.1 Bacteroidota bacterium | reverse complement strand
GTTTAAGCTTACTCCAGGATCTTCTGATTTAAAATTTAATTCGATAAAATCTGAAGTCGACTTGCGAGATGCAGTAAGATTTTTGAATATTTGTTGAAGACTATAATGACCAGTTGGGCGCGATAATAATTCTACAACGATATTATATGTAGAAGAGTTCTTGTATTTGATTATTTTCTCAACGGTAGCGGTAAAATTACCAGGAACAACCATCAATGCTCTTTCATCTGTGATGGTGTTTTTAAGGTCTGCAAAACTTTTCTCACCTAATATTAAAGGATCAGGCGTTTCTAATAATAAATGCTGCGCCAACAACTTTATAGCAACATCTTCTAGGGTTTGACGCGCCGAAATAGTTGCCAAAAGATTATCAAAAGCATTATTAATGGTGAAATAGTCTGCGCGAGGGGCATCTTCTCCAGAAGTATTTCCGTGACCAGAAGCTATACCCGTGTAAACAATAGTTTCTGCTTGATACTCCTTAGGAAGTTTAGCTGTTAAAAAGTATACCAATATTGCAGCCAATAGTGGGAATATGATTAACCATTTAAGGTTCTTACTAATTATGCGTAAAAACTGTGCAAGTGTCATAATCTCTAATAATTAGTTTTTCTTTGGTTTTTTCATTACAGATTCTAGAGACACACCTAATATGGCCTCAAATTGTTCTATAGCGGCAAGATAAAATCTAAATGAGTCGTGGTAAGAAGCCTCCGCATCTGCCATTACATTTTTTTGACGTGCATACTCAGAAATATGAATGGCGCCTTCTCTATATTCTTTTTCAGCTACTTGGCAAGCAACTAACTGGGTAAGTAAATTTTCATTTCTGCCTTTATACATTCTATTATAACCAACCATATCTGCATATAATGAGCCTAATTTTCTCTTTAGCTCTAAAGACTCTGCATCATGCTTATATTTACTTACTAAAGCTTTTTCGCGTTGTTCATTTACGCGACCTTTATGACCCATTACATCGAAAATTGATAACTGAATATTGACACCTGCGCGATAACCTTGGGAAACTTGAGTAAGACCTTGAGGATTAGTGATATCTGTATAAGCAAAAAATGGCAAACTACCAAAGTTGTAGTTATAAAATACATATATGTTTTGTGCCCATAACCAGCGGTTATATTGCTCTGCCCACAAACTCGAACGCATTGCTGCATTTTCTTGTTTTAATGTTGGGTTAACCAACTTTGCAATTTCGTACAATGAATCTAAAGATGGAAGCAATAGTTCAATATCGACCTTAGGATCTAAAAACAATGAATCAACCTGCCCCTTGGAAGCAGAGTTGAGGCCGAAAAAAAATACCAATAACAACACTATTTTTTTTAGTTTTATGACTAATCTAAGCATAGTTCTAGTTTTAAAAATATCCACCAACAAAGTAAGTGGTATATACTATATCAAAGGTTTTCAGTTATTAACCCTTACTAGATAGTTGTCTATTTTTTTGGCAAATAGGCTTTTTGGAATTAATTTCTGTTTTTTAGGTGTAAAACCAATTAGTATGACAGAAGAAGATATTATTGCGGTTGGACTTAAAACCATTGATAGTTAAATTGGCAGTAACTGCTTTAACATTGCAGAGGAGTTTGCAAGTAACAATTGCGCATTATATATAAATTATCCAATTAACAAGGCTTTGCTGAAAAGGGAATGACACCTGCCTTATGTGCAGATGCAAATTATTATACCAAAAAATAAAGATGAGAATTTTATTGAAGTAAAATTAAATCTATATAATCTCTTCCCCCATACTATATTAGAGTCAACTAACGTCCTTCCTTTCACATTTTTATTTAGAATGACCCACTTTATCAACATTCGTAGATTTGCATCGGAAATAAAAAAAGCAATAGAAAGACTCGGATTTAAAAAAATGTAAATCTTTGGTAATAGTGAAATATTTAAAAGCTATCAACTAAAAGAAATGCTTAAACCTTTTTCATTCAAATGATAAAATAAGGAGCACTTAGTCATAAAGCAGCCGGAAGCAGCTCCAATAGATGAAGATCCCGTATGTATATTTTACCAATAAATGAATATGAGAACCTTAATTGGGGTGGAAACTCTGCAAGGGAGATAAAAAAATATAATTTGGAAACCAACACTTGGGAAGGCGTTTAATTAAGGTTTTTTTAAGTCCTTTCTGATAATAAACCTTAACTTTGCGGGAATGTTAAGAAAGATTGTTTACCAAGTCCTTTTACTTATATCTATTGCAACATCAGCATTGGGTCAAACCTTTATCATTGAAGATGGCGATACAATTAATTTAACACAAGCCAATGGTAAAAAGCATGGGTTCTGGCGTTACTTCTGGCCCAATGGAGATCTTAAATATGAAGTGTATTATGAGAATGGCGAAAAGGAAGGTCTAGAAATAAGTTATTATGATGGGCAGGATTGTATAGAATATTCGAATACCTATCACAATGGCGTTTTAGATGGACCGCGTGTTATGTTTTACTCCAATTGCTCTACCCGCGTGGAAGAAATTTATAAAGCAGGGTTAAAAGATGGTTATGAAAGAAATTATGATCAAAATGGATTTCTCTTAACCGAGGGGAGTTTTAGTAAAGGCGAATTAGATGGAAGCTATGCACATTTTGATAAAAAAGGAATTGTTACCTATGAAAGTCCAACAAAAGAAACTACTTTAAAATTTGATAAATTCTTAAGCGGTGAGTATAAAATAAGAGATTCAACCATTTTTAATGTTTTTAAGAGAAATAAAGAATGGAAGAAAGTAATGTTAGTTGTAGATATGACAGGCAGTATGTTTCCTTACATTGGGCAAATGCTGGTTTGGTATAAACAAAACTATGAAGATGGACGCGTAAAATATTTTGTACTTTTTAATGATGGTGATAATACCCCAGATGAAAAAAAAGTGTTGGGGAGAACTGGCGGCGTGCACTCGTTTGAAGCCAAAGATTATAGAAAACTTAAAAAAGATATTGAAGATGTGAGAAAAATGGGTGAAGGAGGTGATGACCCAGAAAATGATTTGGAAGCTTTAACCACCGCGATGATTGCTTATAGAGATTATACCGACATTGTGTTGTTGGCCGATGAAAGCAATGTTAGAGATATGGCATTATTAAAAAGAATAAAAAAGCCGATACATATAATTATGTGTGGCACTAAAAAAGGCATTAACGACCAATACCTTAAAATTGCATTTCAAACAAAAGGTAGTTTTCATACTACTTCCAATGATATAGATATGAAAAAACTAAAAGATGGAGAAGAATTCCAAGTAGATAAAGATATTTTTAGATTAAGTGGTGGAAACTTTATTTGGATAGATACCGTTGAAGATTAGTTATGAAAATTATACTCGCATCTAAATCGCCACGCAGGCAAGAATTGATTAAAGGGCTTGAACTTGATTACAGCATAGTAACCTATGAAGTAGATGAATCGTTTGATTCAAGTTTAACACCAGATGAAATTGCCAGTGGCTTAGCCATTAAAAAAGCAGAGCATTACCCGGGTAAGTTAACTAAGGATGAATTATTGTTAACAGCAGATACAATAGTTTGGATCAACCATACAGTATTAAATAAACCTTGTAATAAAGAAGAAGCTTTAGAAATGTTACAACAAATTTGTGGCGAAACCCATTCAGTATATACTGGGGTATGCTTAAAAACAGAAAATAAAACCATCAGCTTTTCCGAAAAAAGTGAAGTAAGTTGCAAACAATTAAACCTTAAAGAAATGGAACATTATATAGATAATTATAAACCTTACGACAAAGCTGGGAGCTATGGCATTCAAGATTGGTTTGGATACACCGCAGTAGAACGAATTAACGGTTGCTTCTATAATGTTATGGGTTTACCAGTGAGTAGAATTTATGAGGTGCTAAAAAAAGAGTTTGGACTAACGCTCCTTATGCTGTTTATGAGCTATGTTGGTTTTGCTCAAACTAGAACAGTTATTGAGGGAAAACTTCCAGCAAAAAAAGGACAAGCCATGGTACAATTCTTTGCTAACCCTTTCGACAATGAGCCAACCAACAGAAATTTTGAAATTGGAGAAGATGGTAATTTTAAGGAGGTAATGAACATAAGCGAAGGCCAAATGATAGCATTTGTAGATGCAAAAGACTTCATGCGATTTTACATTAAACCTGGAGATAGTTTAAACCTAAGTATTGACCCAAAAGATGCACAAAAGCTGGTAATTAGCGGAAAAGGAAACAAGGATGCAATTTTTGGATATAAACAATTTCTACATTTTAAAAGTACTACTGAAAGTATAGAATTTCAAAAAATTATTGGCATTAAAATGAATATGCTAAGTCCGCAAACATTTAAGTTTTGGGCAGATAGCATTGTAAAAGAAAAGCAAAGTTTTCTTCAAGCCAATGGCCAAAGTTTAAGTACAGAAGCAAGACTACAAATAGGTGCAGAGAATTTTTATGAGTTTGAAAATCTAAAACTCACCTATCCTCAATATTATGAAAACAGAAGAAAAAGTAATTCGACATTACCTGCCTTAGATGCTAGCTACTTCGATTTTCTTAAGAATGTAGATTTGAACCAAAGTAAAATAATGCATTCACCTCAATATAGAACATTTCAAAAATTGAATCTTATTAAAGCCATCAATGACAATGGGCAAAAATTAACTATTGTAGAAATATGGAAATATTGTGAAACCTTTTTTAAGGGAGATGTCTTAAAAATCTTCCGCTTACATATTTGGGCAGATATTGTTTACAATAGCACCGTAGAAGATGCAGGTAGTCTTTATAAATTGGCTCAAGCCGAATGTCAAAACTTACCTGGTTACACTACAGTTGAAGCTGCATATTTAGATAAATTACCATTTACTGTGGGATCTAAAGCCTATCCATTTAAGATGAAAGACGCACAAGGAAATTTGGTTAGTTTGGAGGATTTTAAAGGCAAGGTAGTTTACTTAGATTTTTGGGCAAGTTGGTGTAGGCCTTGTTTAGGAGAAATACCTGCTGGAGAAGAACTCAAGAAATACTTTGCTGGAAAGGATGTAGTATTTATTAATATTTCGATAGATGAAGGAGAACAAAATTGGATTGCAGCAAAAAATCGCTACAGTATCAGTGGCATTCACTTACTATCTAACAATGGCAGTAGCCCAGAGGTTCAAAAAAAATATAAAGTAACTAGTATTCCATCTTATTTCTTAATTGGTAAAGATGGTAATTTCATTTCGGCTCCGGCACCAAGGCCAAGCGCACCCAATATTTACAATATGATAGAAGAGGCGCTTAAGAAATAATTTCAAATACACTTATCACATGGATCACCTAATGGTATGCACAGAGTGAGCCTACGAATGGAATTCTTAAAATAAAAAAGTGAGTTTGCGTAGAAAGTTTAAGATTATCTTTTTGGAATTTGGGCGTTCAAATTGCAACTTAAGGAAATGTGAAAACTTAAATCAAATTGCGCTCCTTTTGGATGATACTGGTGATAGGAATTGGTTAGATTTCTAACATTAAAACTCAAATTTAGCATATCCCCTAAAGCCTTCTTACTTAAACTAAATTCTGAAAGTAACATTAGATTATTTGTCTCTTGTGTCTGCCCATATAAATGAAACCAAAAAACAATACGCTCCGGAAGTTTTAATGATACTATTGCATTAAGCCAACTAGTTGGAATACTTTTCATAAAATCATTGTTTCCTCTTAGTATATTTTGATGATGAAGCACTAACTTTATACTCAATAACTGAATTGGATTATAACTTAATTCAAGTTGTTTACCCCAGAAAACAAAGTTGCTAAAAAATAGCATTCCATTAATTCCTGAATCTGGGTGTAAGGCTTCCCAATTAAATTGAGCCATATTATTTTGAAGACGAATATTTGATAATAACAATAATCTTACAGGGCCCAAATGCGCAAAATTTAAATCACCCTGTAGCATAGTTTGTTTGGTTTTATGATTAGGTTCAACCCAATAACCTAAATTATATGCATTTAAAATAGTAGTTGGCATGCTTGAAAAGAGTTGTTGCTCATGTGACAACGACATGCTCCAATGGTAGGACTTTCTCTTATGATTAAGAAAATTTAAACTGAATAATGGCGCCCAATTTCCAGCCAAGGCTACCACTCCAATAACAGCATTAATTTGCCTATCGTCCTTAAGCCTTTTACCCAATCCTAGTTTATAATTAAAAACTTCACTGGGTTTATCTTGAACCCTATATG
>VEQB01000143.1 GCA_018883485.1 Bacteroidota bacterium | reverse complement strand
CTTTAAGTCCGCTCATTTAGGACAAATAACTTAAATTGCGGTGCTTTTAAAAAAGGCTTTTCCATCTTCTTGAAATATTAACAGTTACACTAAAGAAAAAAAACAAATATGGTATTTGATTTAGAAATGATTAAGTCGGTTTACGCAAGTATGCCTTCACGTATTGAGGCGGCGCGCAAAGCCGTAAACAAGCCTTTAACGCTTGCAGAAAAAATTCTTTACAGCCATTTGGTAGAAGGTAATGCCTCTAAGGCTTACGAGCGTGGCAAGAGTTATGTAGATTTTAACCCAGATCGCGTGGCTATGCAAGATGCCACTGCGCAAATGGCCTTGCTACAGTTTATGCAAGCAGGTAGGCCAAAAGTTGCCGTGCCT
Organism: Bacteroidota bacterium; assembly: GCA_018883485.1. Taxonomy (GTDB): domain Bacteria; phylum Bacteroidota; class Bacteroidia; order UKL13-3; family UKL13-3; genus B1. The sequence goes on along the minus strand of VEQB01000143.1, from coordinate 5,878 downwards.
TCTACGGTTCATTGCGACCACTTAATTACCGCTAAGGTAGGCGCAGAAAAAGATTTAGCTACAGCTAACACAGAAAGTAAAGAGGTTTTTGATTTCTTAGCTTCTGTTTCTAATAAATATGGTATTGGTTTTTGGAGACCAGGCGCAGGTATCATTCACCAAGTAGTATTAGAAAATTATGCCTTCCCTGGGGGCATGATGATTGGTACCGACTCTCATACTGTTAATGCCGGTGGCTTAGGCATGCTTGCCATTGGCGTGGGTGGTGCAGATGCTTGTGATGTAATGGCTGGCCTACCTTGGGAGCTAAAATTCCCTAAACTAATTGGAATTAAACTTACTGGTAAACTTAATGGCTGGACCGCTCCTAAAGATGTTATTTTAAAAGTAGCAGGCATACTTACTGTAAAAGGTGGAACCGGTGCTATTGTTGAATATTTTGGTGAAGGTGCTACCAGCATGAGTTGCACAGGTAAAGGTACCATTTGTAACATGGGTGCAGAAATTGGTGCAACTACTTCTACTTTTGGGTACGACGAAAGTATGGAACGCTACTTACGTTCTACCGGAAGAAATGAAGTGGCCGATTTAGCCAATGGTATTAAGGCACATTTAACTGGAGACCCAGAAGTATACGCTAACCCAGAAGCCTACTTTGACCAAGTTATAGAAATTAATTTATCTGAATTAACGCCACATTTAAATGGCCCATTTACGCCAGATTTAGCCACCCCAGTGGCAGAAATGAAAGAAGCAGCCGCTAAAAATGGCTGGCCGTTGAAGGTAGAATGGGGTTTAATTGGTTCTTGTACCAACTCTTCATATGAAGACCTTTCGCGTGCAGCATCAATTGCACGTCAAGCCATTGAAAAAGGATTAAGTACCAAAGCAGAATTTGGTATTAACCCAGGCTCTGAACAAGTTAGATTTACTGCCGATAGAGATGGTTTATTAAAAACTTTTACAGACCTTAATGCTAGCATTTTTACCAATGCTTGCGGACCATGCATTGGTATGTGGGACCGTGTTGGTGCTGAGAAGGCAGAGAAAAACACCATTGTTCATTCGTTTAATAGAAACTTTGCCAAGCGTGCAGATGGTAATCCAAACACCTATGCATTTGTAGCTTCGCCAGAAATGGTGGCAGCTATTGCCATTGCCGGCGATTTATCTTTTAATCCTATTACAGATACCTTAACCAATAACAAAGGTGAACAGGTAAAATTAGACCCACCAATGGGAGATGAATTACCTACAAAAGGTTTTGCGGTAGAAGATGCAGGCTTTATTGCCCCAGCTTTAGATGGCAGTAAAGTGCAAGTTGCAGTTTCTCCTACATCGGATAGATTGCAATTATTAGACCCATTTGCTGCATGGGAAGGCACCGACCTTAAAGGACTTAAATTGCTTATAAAAGCAAAAGGAAAATGTACCACAGACCATATCTCTATGGCTGGCCCGTGGCTTAAATACCGCGGACATCTAGATAATATTTCTAACAACATGTTGATTGGTGCGGTGAACTATTTTAACGAGAAAACAGACAGTGTAAAGAATCAATTAACGGGTGAGTACCAATCCGTGCCTAAGGTGCAAAGAGCGTATAAAGCACAAGGAATTGGCTCTATTGTGGTAGGCGACGAAAACTATGGAGAAGGTTCATCTCGCGAACATGCGGCTATGGAACCTCGCCATTTAGGGGTACGTGCTGTTTTGGTTAAATCTTTTGCCCGCATACACGAAACCAATTTGAAGAAGCAAGGCATGTTGGGTTTAACCTTTGCAGATAAAGCAGATTACGACAAGTTTTTAGAAGACGATACCATAGATATTATTGGCTTAACAGCGTTTGCGCCTAATACGCCATTAACTTTAATATTGAACCATAAAGACGGTAGCAGCGATAGTATTTTGGTGAACCATACCTACAATGAACAACAGATAGAATGGTTTAAAGCCGGTGGTGCTTTAAACATTATTCGTGCGCAAGTAGGGGCTTAATTCCATTTCATTAATAACAAGAAAAGCGGCCTTCGGCCGCTTTTCTTGTTTAAATAAAAACCTTGCAAAGTTACCAATATTTGGTAACTTTGTTCAAAGCAACTTTTATATGAAAAACACATCAATATCATTAGGGAATTATTTTGACCAATTTGTGAATAGCCAAATAAAAGAAGGACGGTATAAAAATGTTAGTGAGGTAATTCGTGCAGGTTTGCGACTTTTAGAAGATGAAGAAACTAGAGCAATAGCCTTGAAAAATGCTATTCAAGAAGGCATTGATAGTGGGATAGCAAATGATTTTGACCCAAAAAAACATCTTCAAGAATTAAAAGCAAAAAGAAAAAATAATGAGTAAATACAAACTCACTAAAAAAGCTGTTGAAGATTTAACAATGATTTGGGATTATACTTTTAATAAATGGTCTGAAAAGCAAGCTGATAGTTATTATACAATGCTACTTGAAAATTGCCAACAAATAGCGACCGACCCAAGCATTGGTAAAAATTATGACAAAATTGTAAATGGTTTGCGAGGCCTAAAGGCAAATCGACATATTATTTTTTACAGAATAACAAATGACCAACTGATTGAAATTTCTAGAATTTTGCATGAACAAATGGACTTGAAAAACAGAATGGAAGAATAAACGCTTTACTCCAACACCACTTTAAAGGTATAGCCCCCACTTTGGCCATTTACCCTTAGCAAATAAATACCTGGTGAACCATTACCGGGAATTGGATAAACAGGAGTTTCACCCGCAAAAATGGTAGTTTCCCAAACGGTTTCTCCTAACATATTTACTAGTGTAAGTTGGGTATTTTCTTGCCAATTGCCTAATGACTGTAAGTATACATTTCTATCTTGATAAAATACCTGAAAAGGATTTTCTAATGCGTGGGTGAAAGTTAATTTCTTTATATCCGAATAAGCAAATTTGCCATCATAATCTGTTTGTTTAATGCGGTAATACACATCCTTGGTTAATCCTAAATTAAGCGCATCAAAGTATTTATAATGGTTTATTTTAGCGCTATTCCCTGCTCCCTTCACCTGAGCTATTTCTTCAAATTCTTTGGCATTAAAGGAGCGTTCTATGCTAAAATAATCATTGTTGGTTTCACTTGCAGTGCTCCAAAACAAATTGGCTTGTAGCTCTTGTTCTAATTCCTGGCCATACACCTCAAAAGAATTCCAAGTTACTGGTAAACCGCCAAGTGGGGAAAAGACCGCCAAGAATATTGAAGTATTTAGGACGCTTCTGTTGTTAGATTAAGCGTTTGGTGGGCTCCTGTGGAGGCGATTCCACTGGTGGAAGAGGTACTACCTGTGATATAGATTTCATCTGCTTTGTTTATAAAAATATCAGTAATTGTTTCGGTATTGTTACCTCCAAAATAGGTCCCCCATAATCTTGCAGTTCCACTTGAGTTTAATTTTGCCAGATAAATATCTAGAACGCCATTCAAACTGGTTTGATAGGTATTGGCTGTGGCTATGCCTGTGGTAGAAAATGTGGTGCCTCCTAAGACAGGATTACCATTCTTATCCACTTTTATTTTTAATCCAAAAGTTTGGGCATTTCCAGAATAGTAGGTTCCCCATTGCCTTACACCTTGAGGATTAAATTTATTAATAAAGGCTCTGGTAGTAGCTGGGTTATTCGTAGGGAAATAGGCACCAGTAGTTGCTATATCGGCTGTGGAGGAAGTAGAGCCGCAGACATAAATATTTCCAGCAGTATCTAAGGTCAAATCATTTATTGTATCCATACCAGCACCACCGACAAAGGTTCCCCAAATGCGATTACCATTTGCATTAAACTTAGCCAGGAACCCTTCATTTGACTGTGCAACTGTTTTGTGAGCGCCTGTTGTGGTTAACCCAGTTCCACCACCATAATGGAAACCGCTTACATACGCTTCATTCAAACCATTAACTTTTACAGAAGGCCTTAGCTCCCATCCATCACTCCCATAATAGGTTGCCCAAACCCTGCCTCCAGTTAGGTTGAATACCATAATAATAATATCTACATATCCTGGCTGTGTTGCAGAATGGGTTCCTGTAGTTGCAAGACCTGTTGTCCCACTTACTGTTGAAACCAAATAAACTCTTCCATTGGTTGAATAATCCAAAGAACTAACGCCAGATAGGCCCCCACTATTTGAAGAATCGCTTAAATAGGTACCCCAAACCAAAAATCCATTGGAAGTAAACTTAGATAAAAATCCTGGATTTGTATACGAATTTCCTTTTCTAGATTTAAAAGCACCTATGGTTGCCATCCCTGAATTTGATCGTGTACTACCGCCAACATAAATCTCATTCACTGTGTCTATAACCAAACATACTATATTATCCACATCACTTCCACCATAATAGGTACTCCAAACCAGTGTGCCATTTGCAGTAAATTTGGCTAAAAAACAATCAGCGTTGCCTTGGAAAAGTCCTAAATAAGACCCTATAGTTGCAATTCCACTAATACAATTTGTGAACCCGCCAAATGTAATTGTATCAAGATTCCTAGAGTATATAGAATTCCCTCCACTTCCATTTTGATTGTTTACCGACCCTCCAAAATAAGTAGCCCACCCAATCGGGTCAATTACCAATTTGCTAGTCTTATTGTTTACCAAAATGCTAAAACCAAACGTTTCTTGGTTATGTAATTGGTAGTTAACCTTGGCCTCTTGCTTTTGTGTTGCATTGGCTTCTAAATAGCTAAAAGGTATGGATTCTTCTATTTGGCCTAAACTTGTTTTAAAAACCAAATTGCCTTTCCCATTAAGCTCAATTCCTTGTGCTCCTTTTACCTTAAATCTCACCCTTGCTAATTCTGCCCCTGGTGAAACTATTAAATTGTATTTATACTGCAATTGACCACTTGTTTTATCCAATAAAAACTCAATGTCTATGCCTGGATAAACCTGGCGGTAAGTAACCTTGCCATAGTGTGCTACATTGGTTTGCCCTTTGCCTGCATGCACACCAGATTGCTTGGTGTAATTGATATAGTAATTTATATAATCGTTCGCTTTTAAATCGGGCTCTATTAAACAATAAGGATTTGCTCCTTCAAAGCTAATATCTATGCGGTGGTACTTAACCATTGGGGTATCTCCCACATGCATTTCTAAACTAAATCCTGTTTGCTTTAAATGTACATTTAAGCTGGGTGTGGCAAGTATATATTTTACTTCGGTATTTAATTCACCAAACTGGTTATGCAACTGTCCTTTATTTTCTATGTAGCCATATTGAATTTGTGGAAACACTTTAGCACTTGGATTGGCATACACCAATGAAACAAAACTTAAGCCAATAAATATTAATAGTGAAAAAAAGATTTTCATGGCTTATAAAATTTTAGAGGCAAATTAATAAAAATCTATCATACAGCAAAATACTGTTTGAAAGTTATACTGTTTTTAATAAATTTGAGATAATAAGCCACCTGTGAAAATTGCCTACCAAAACCCAAAACTATTGTTAGTAATCCTGCTAGTTTTATGGGGTGGGCTAGTGTTTACTTCTGCATCTATTGAACCCCAATCGAAGGTCAAACTATCCAGTTTGTATGATTTAGTTTAAGGCAAAACAGTAGAAATCTCAACCATTTTTTCTAACTTTACCATGTTGTTTACAAATAAGGGTTATAAAATTAATTTTCAGACTTGAATGTGAAAACGACCTGTTAAGTCAGCCATAAGTTAGTTGGTAAAAGTTTGAAGAATTTATATAATTAAAGAAGTAAATTTGAAGAAAATGAGCACGAATAAAATTTCTGGAAATGATTTTAAAATAAAGTTCGATGGACAACAGCACCAAGTTGATGCGAATGTGCTTGTGAGCAGCCTGATACACACC
>VEQB01000142.1 GCA_018883485.1 Bacteroidota bacterium | reverse complement strand
CCTATCATTTAATTACAAAGGAATATAAATTAGGACCTGTAACTTTTGCTTTATTAAAACAAATACCAATGGGAGCTGGCTTGGGAGGAGGCTCTAGTGATGGCGCTTATGCCATTAGATTAATAAATGCTCATTTTGGCTTGAACCTAAGTATAGAAAAACAATGCAATTACGCTGCCATATTAGGAAGTGATTGTGCCTTTTTTATATATGATAAACCTTGCATTGGATTAGGAAGGGGTGAAATTCTAAAGCCAATAAATTTTAGTTTAAAAGGCTATTGGATAGTATTGATTAACCCAGAAATCCACATAAGCACTGCTGCAGCCTTTGCAGGCCTTAAGCATACTACGCCTGAAAAAAAGGATGTGATTTCAATTGAGGAAGTATTGGTTCAAAACGTTGAAAAATGGAAATATCTTTTGGAAAATGATTTTGAAAAAAGCGTTTTTGAGTTATATCCTATTTTAAAAGAAATAAAAGAGACATTTTATTTAAAAGGAGCTAGCTATGCAGCGATGAGTGGCAGTGGGTCTACCCTATTTGGCTTATTTAAAGAGAAGCCAAGATTAGATGGTTTTTACCAAACTTACTTTTACAAAGAATTTTTATTGGTTTAAGCCAGTGTATCACTTTCAACAACTCCGTCTCTTAGCCTCACAATTCTTTTGGCACGCTTAGCAATATCTTCTTCATGCGTTACAATAATTACCGTATTTCCGTTTTCATGAATTTGCTCTAATAAATCCATGATTTCATGAGAGGTTTTGGTATCTAAATTACCTGTAGGCTCATCTGCTAAAATAATTGATGGATTATTAACAAGAGCACGGGCTATAGCTACACGTTGCCTTTGACCACCAGAAAGTTCATTGGGTTTGTGCTCCATTCTGTCTCCTAAACCTACATCTGTTAGCGTTTTTTCTGCCCTTGATATTCTTTCTTTTTTATTAACACCGGCATATACCAATGGTAGGGCAACATTATCAATAGCTGTATTTCTTGCAAGCAAATTGAAGGTTTGAAAAATAAAACCTATTTCCTTATTTCTGATTTCTGCCAATTCATTATCGGTCATTTTGCTCACTTGCGTGCCGTTTAATACATATGTGCCGCGCGAAGGAGTATCTAAGCAACCAAGAACATTCATTAAGGTAGATTTGCCAGAACCTGAGGGTCCCATTAAAGCAACATACTCCCCTTTTTTAATATTTAAATCAACAGAACGCAAAGCATGCACTTCAACTTCTCCAATGCGATAAGTTTTACCGATTGCTTGTATATCAATTACGGTGTCTGTCACTATTTCTCGATAAATTTGGGAACCTTAAAATAATCACTATCCTTTGAAGGCGCATTTTTAATGGCCTCGGACTTGGTAACTGTAAGTCCAGGAATATCTTCCCTCAAAATATTAGACCCCTCACTCATAAAAATAAGCGGCTCAACTCCATCTGTATTTACCTGATTAAGCGTTTCACAATAGGTAAGGATTCTACTTAAATCTCCTTTTATTTTTTCGGTTTCTTCTCCGTCAAACTCTAATTTGGCAAGGTCTGCCAAACGTGCTATCATTTCATCATTAATATCCATTCGATTGCAATTTAGTATTTATCACTTTAAAAACCTGATTCTTTAAACTCTCTAAGTCTTCTAATGTCATTCCTTTGGTGGGTATTGCTTTATGAATATACTGTTGAATAATACCTGGTCTTCCTTCAAACACGCCTTGATCAGGGAAAACCTTCCAATTTCCAATAATTGTAATTGGTAAAATTGGAAGTTGTCTTTCTATAGCCATTCTAAAAGGGCCATCCTTAAATGCAATTAATTTAGGTACTTGATTACTAATAGTTCCTTCGGGAAATATTACCATACTATTGCCTTGATCTAACCACTGTAGAGCCTTTCTGTAGGCCAAAGCAGCCTTGCGTGCATTACGTCTATCTACAGCAATATCAATTGTTCTAAACCATATTCCAAAAAAAGGAACGCGCTCCAATTCTGCCTTAGCCATAAAATTAAAGAATAAAGGTAATTTAACGGTTAAGGTAACAATATCAATTTGCGACGTATGGTTTGGCGCAATGATATAAGATTGCTTAAGGTCTAAAGGTTCTTCATAATACTGTTTTACGCGCATGAAACCCATAATGAGCAATATTTTACCCCAGAACTTTCTAACCATATGGGCAAATCGATACATTTTAGGATGGCTTAAACCTAATCTTATTAAGGGATACAAAAGAATAAACATAAGCACCACCCCTAATCCAAAGTAAATGGCATAGGCAGCTTTAAACGGATTTTTGGAAAGTTTGAATGCCATTTATACTTTATTTTACTTGATCATTAGACCAAGCTTCGGGGTCTTGAGCCCAAGTGGCTAAGGTTTCCTTTTCACTTAAAGAGATATATCCTTTTTCTGCTGCCACTTTAATAAGGGCATCGTAGTTGCTTAACGAAAACATAGGGCAATTGGCTTTAAAAAAATTTTCCTTTGCCACAGAAAACCCATAGGTAAAGATACTTGCCAATCCCAACACTTCTACCCCAAAATCTCTTAGGGTTTCAATTGCTTGAAGGCTACTTTTACCAGTAGAAACTAAATCTTCAACCACCACAACCTTTGCGCCGGGTTGAATATCTCCTTCCACCTGCTTACCCATCCCATGTTTTTTGGCTTCGGAGCGCACATAACCAAAAGGCAGATTCATTTCGTCGGCAACCAGAGCCCCTGGAGCAATACCCGCAGTAGCTACACCAATTATCGCAGCTGCGCCTGGGTAATACTTAGCTATTTCTAAGGCCAAAGCCTTTTTTATATCTGTTCTAATAGCTGGATGAGATAAGGATAGTCTGTTATCGCTATAAATTGGCGACTTTAGTCCACTTGCCCATGTAAAAGGATTTGAAGGACTTAATTTAATCGCCTTAATTTGAAGTAAATATTCTGCTATATTCGTGGCTGTATCATTAGATTGTTGCATAAGCGCAAATGTATAAATTTTTCATCAACGATAAACCATTAATAATATGCGCTGAAAAGCCATATAAAGTGCGCTTTCAAGAATTGCAAGCTTTTGCTTATACTGGTAAAGATAAGTTATTAGAATCTGTTAGAAAGGTGGAAGAACCAAATGCTATTGGAGGCTATATTTTATGTGATGACCCTACCACAGTTTTTTTAGAATTAAAATCTCAATTTACCAATATTCATGCAGGCGGTGGCATTGTTTTTAACTCCAAAAAGCAACTATTACTGATGAAAAGACTTGGTAAATGGGACTTACCTAAAGGTAAAATTGACCCAGGCGAAACTGCAGAAGAGGGCGCCAAAAGAGAGGTAGAAGAAGAATGTGGTTTAAACAAGTTAAGCATTGAACGTTATTTTGGAGACACCTTTCATACCTACAAGTTGCAGGGACATCGTTTCCTAAAGGTATCTCATTGGTACCTCATGAATACTGCGTTTAACGGGATTCTAGTTCCGCAAATTGAGGAGAGTATTAGTGAAGTAAAATGGGAAGAATACGACAATGTTAATCCAGCAACGCTAGACACCTATGAATCTATTCGCGAATTATTATTTGAACTAAAAGAAAGTCAAATTTAAATTTGAACTTCTTTGGGCACAAAGGCCTTAATTTCTCCCCCATTTCTTATTAAATCCCTTACTACCGAAGAACTAATTGGCGTATAGGTAGGGTCGCACATTAAGAAAACGGTTTCTGCATTTGGATACACAATTTTATTCATTTGGGCTATATTCTTTTCGTAGTCAAAATCGGCCATATTTCTGATACCTCTTAAAATATATTGTGCGCCATGTTCTTCACAGAATTTAACGGTAAGGCCTTCATATACCTCGCAACGAACTTTAGGATTATTTTTATAAATTTCCTCTATCCAAGCGATACGTTTTTCAACCGGAAACAATGTTGCTTTACTGCTATTATGGCCAATGCCCACAATAATTTGGTCGAATAAAGGTAAACCTCTTTCGATAATATTTACATGCCCAATAGTAATTGGATCAAAGGTTCCTGGGAATAAGGCTATTTTCTTCATATGCGTAAAGATTCAAAGGTATATTTATTTCCTTTCAAAAAAAGAAAAGGAAGATTGCCCATAAATTCTAGACTCTACAAAACCCACTTCGTGGCTAACATCTACTAAAGTACTATGTTCTATAATTAGCAGGGCATTGGCTTTAAGTAATGGCTTTTCTAAAATTTGCCTAATCATTTCAGGAATACGTGAAATTGCATAGGGAGGGTCGGCAAAAATAATATCGAATTGGGAATCGCATTGGTTGATATAAGCAAAGACATCTTGTTTACGAGGTTTTATTTGGTTCAAACCAAATTTTAATGCGCTTACCTTTATAAATTCTATACAGGCAAAATCTGCATCTATACTAGTAACCTTAGCGGCCCCCCTACTGGCAAATTCAAAACTCATATTACCTGTACCGGCAAACAAGTCTAATACCAATATGTCTTCAAGCACCAATTTGTTAGCTAAAATATTAAATAAGCTTTCTTTAGCGCGATCTGTAGTTGGCCTTACAGGTAAACCTTTAGGTGGCTGTATTAATAAACCCTTTTTTAAACCCCCAATTATTCGCACAATAAGGCACTTGCTTCTGTAAAAAATTGATGTTCAGAAAATTCTTTAAATGTTCCTGGGAAAGTGAAATTTTTTGGCTTTATCGCAAATTGAACATTTCTTACATACTTGCCAATTAGCGTATGCAAGGATTCTAAGAGTGGCGAATTCCCGTATAAAACCACATCACAACTATGCGAAATTTGCAATTGCTCTGCAGCCGCCAGAAGAAAATAAACAATCTCTGTTTCAGATTCGAAGGAAAATGTATTGTAAAACCTAATCTGCTGGTCTATACATAAAATTTCTATATATCCAGGATGAATGTGCAAATGCAGCTTGTTAGAGGCATCCGAAAATTGTTGCTGTTCTACTGCTTTTATAAATAATAGGGAACCATGAATAACCTCCGACATGGGCAAATTGAACCTGATTAGCTTAACCAATTCATTTCTAACGTTAAATATAACAGCAGTTTGCTGCACATGCAACTTGCAATATAGTACCTGAGAATTGGGTAAAATAGGATGATTCAATTGTTGGTAGGCCTCAGTCTCCACCACATTTAGTAAAGACTCTGGCACCAAGGTGCAAAGTTTATCACTAATTACCACCTTTCTTTCTTTGTATTTTTTTTCCATCTCAGTCATTAAAGGCTGAATTTGCTTCAATTCATCATAGGAAAGTTGCAAAATATTCTGCGTGGCAGCGCTAATTACAACCATTTCCATAATTTGCTTGGCTGCAATATCTATAGTTACTGAACTAATATGATTGGCTTCAAAAAATAACACATTATGAAACTTGCTATTATCTGCAGCATTGTAAAGATTATCTGAATATGTTTTAACGGTTATCGCTTGCACGGTTTTTACTGCTTACCTTCGCAAAGTAATAAAACCAATACAAATAAAGAAAAGTGCAGCAGTTTATCCCCCAAAACCCTGATTATGAAGCCATGATTAGGAGCAAAATGGAACAAAATCATTTTATGAATTTCCTTGGATTTAAATCCAACCTTATTACTCCTGGATTAGTGGAAGGATTTTTAGAAATTAAACCAGAATACAAACAACAAATTGGCTTCTTACATGGCGGCGTTACAGCTACCTTGGCAGATTTAGCAGCAGGTTTTGCAGCGTTTACATTAGTAAAAAAAGGACAAACCATTGTTACAATAGAAATGAAAATTTCTTATCTAAATCCTGGAATAGGAGAAAGTGCAAGAGCCAGAGGGTTTGTAATAAAAGCAGGACAGAAAATGATTTTTGCCGAAGCAGAAATATTTACAGAAAATAATGGTGAAGAAACCCTTGTGGCTAAAGGAAATGCTACCTATGCAATTTTAGAATTGTAATTATTTCTTCCACTTAATGCCACATCCAATTGCTTTAGTGCTTGGATTAGCAATAGGTTTCTTTGCTAAATAGGAATCCAAAGCTATTTCTAAATATTTTTCTTTAACGGCTTTGGGCTCCTCAAAATTATCGTCTATAGCCCCTATATAAATAACCTCATTGCTTTTGTTAAGCACAAATACATGAGGAGTTCTTGTTGCTCCATACATCTTTGCTACCGCTTGAGTTTCGTCTACCAAATAGGCAAATGGATATTTATACTTTTTGGCTCTTTTAACCATATTATCATAGC
>VEQB01000141.1 GCA_018883485.1 Bacteroidota bacterium | reverse complement strand
GTATGGTTCTGCCTGTGTACAACACATCATCTATTAAGATAATGCGTTTGCCTTCCACAGAAAAATCTATTCTAAGTTCGTGCGGTAAAATGGGCTCATTGTTTCTTCTAAAATCATCGCGGTAAAACGAAATATCGAGCTCACCATACGGGATGGATTTATTTTTAAGGGCGGCACTTAATTTAGTTTGTATGCGCCTACTTAAATAAATACCTCTAGGCTGCATGCCAATAATGGCTACATTTTTAAAATCTCCCAAGCGCTCAATTAACTCACATACCAAACGGTCTATGGTAATATCTAGTTGTTTTTTTTCTAATATAACTCTTGAGTTCATGTTAGGGCAATGGGCCTTGGTTTCAAAGATGCAAAATGTTAGTCAGAAAAAGAAAAATCATTGTTTCAAATGTTTTTAAGGATGTTGCATCTAAATTGGTTTTACTGAGTAAGCCGGTATAAATTGAGCAAACAAGGTATTCTAATTGCGGATTTAAGCAGGTTTCTAGTAAGTTTTAGTATAATAGTAATTGAAATAAAATACGTGAGAAGTTGAAAATTGATAACTTTTGAGTTAACTTTGTATGGTGAATACGCAAAGACAAATCTCTTTTTACAAGCATTATTTTACTGACTTCTATTTGGAACAGACTGAAAAAGTGCAAGAAAAAATTGACTACGTTTTTAAGTTATTAAGAACTGTACAAAATGTTCCAAGAAAATTTCTTGATCATTTAACAGGCACAGAGGGACTTTATGAAGTACGAATTGAATTTGAAGGTAATATTTTTCGAATATTTTGTTGTTTTGATAAGGGGAATTTAATTGTGTTATTTAATGGATTCCAAAAGAAATCTCAAAAGACACCTAAAAAAGAAATTGACCTGGCTTTGAAACTGAAACTTGAATATTTTAATTCTAAACTAAAAGAATAATGAAAAAAGAAAATATCAGCAATGCTAAGAACTTCGATGAGTTGTTAGACATTAAATATGGAAAAATCGGTTCTAAAAAACGTGATCAATTTGAGGAAAAAGCTCAATATTTCGTAATCAGTGAAATGTTAAAAGAAGCGCGAAAAGAAGCAAATATGACGCAAGAACAATTGGCTGAAAAAGTTGGTACTAAAAAAAGTTATATCTCAAGACTTGAGAACGGGAAATGTGATATTCAACTATCTACACTTTACCGAATTTTTGAATTTGGACTTGGTAAAAGAGTTAATTTAATTTTTGGATAGGAAACCCTACCTTTAAAATTTAACTACCCAGCTCCAAAATAATATCAAATTCTGCGGCACTTAAGCCCATTACAGATAATCTGCCTTGCCTTACCAAGCCAATTTCTTGTAATAAAGGATGTGCTTTTATTTGTTCTAGGGTTACCGGTTTCTTTAATTTTTTAAATGGTTTTAAATCTACTACCACCCAATTTGGGTCTTCTGTGGTAGGGTCTTGGTAGGCGGTTTTAGCTACTTTGGCAATGCCAACCACTTCTTTGCCTTCATTGCTATGGTACCACAAAACCAAATCGCCCTTTTTCATTTCTCTTAGGTTGTTTCGGGCTTGGTAATTGCGTACCCCATCCCAAAAGGTTTGTTTGTCTTTTTCAAATTGATCCAAACTGTATTAAAAGGGTTGTGATTTTACGAGCCAGTATTGCATGGTTTGTTGTTTATAGGAGGAATAAGCTAATGGCTTCTAGCTACTGGCCGCTAGCTTTTGGCTACTAAAATAGGTGTTTTATTGGGTTAATTAAAAATCAAATTGTAATCCAATAAAGTAGGAGTAATTTTTGTAGTGCGCCCTAATCGGTTTATAATATCTTGAACTAATAAGAATATTAGGTTCAATTATGTTAGTAAGCATAAAATGAGTTGCCACAATTGGGGTAAAAGCAAATTTATTACTTAATCTTACTTTTCTAGAAATAGCCCCTTTAAAGTATAAGTAATTCTGATTTACAGAATAATCAGATTCATAAGATATCCCTGGGCCAGGACTATATTGTTGTGTTTTGCTATATCCAAATTCTGATCTACTTGCCCCTAAAAGAAAGACGGTACTAAACAAATTTCGCTTTTTATTAGTCAATTTCAAATCATATTTAGCGCCTAAATGTAAACCTAAACTAAAATTGCCATAAAAATTAAATTTTAAATAATCTCCAAATTGATATTGGTCAGAATTTTCTAATATTGAAATTTCCTGCGGCCAGCTAACATTTGCAAAAATCTCAGTCAACAATGATAAATTATATTTTAACGTTCTCTCATAAGTTAATCCAATACAATAAAAGTCCCCTGAAGTGGATTCATACTTATAATCCGTAGTGAGTCTTGGAACAGTTTTTCCAGCACCTAAAGTAATTGAAAATATATTTTTCTTAGTTTTAGTTTGAGTTGTATCAGTAGCGCAAAACCCATTAGTAATAATTGAAAAGAGGAAGCAAGTAATTAAATATATTCTCATAGTTTAATACCTATAAAAGTACTGATAATACTGCTATACAAAGGAATGTTTTCTTGCCGAAAGTACCCTCCAAAATCATTAAATCTTTGTGGGTTAAATAAGTGATCATCGCTAAGAGAAAAACCTGCGATATATTTAATACGACTTTCAGTTTTTGGTTTAAATTCTACTGAGCTTCCTAAAGTTAGGTAGGGGGTATTTACCACAATTACCCTTTCAATTGCAGGTATAGTACCGTAAAAATTAGTAGGTATAAAACTTACCCTATAAGAAAAATCTGCACCAGCCCCAGCATTAATAAGCCATTTAAATCTTCCTTTTTCAATTGCTTTGTACTGCAACAATAAAGGTACACTAACGCTGGTATAGGTTAATTCTAAATCTAGAAAATAAGGTGGTTCTGGATAGCTCGCATAAACTGTCCCTCCCCATTTTTGCCAACGCCCACTAATGTTTACTTGCCATTTGGAATTTAAAGATCGTGTTACTCCCAAAGAAAAGCCATAACCCATTTTAGAAGGAAAACTTAGGCTAACTTTTTCCCAATTTGTGTTATACATGGTTGATTTACTATTGATATCCAGCTTAGAAACAATGCCATGAATAGCAAAATCAAATTCATATAGCTTTTGGGAGTTTGCGCTAAGTGAAATGAACATAAAGAAACAAAATATTAGTTGTTTTCTAGTTTCCATAATCGCTGACTTAATGCCTCGTTCTCCTTCTTCAAAAGTAAAATGTATAAGGTTAATTCTTCTATTTTTTCTAATAGTTTAAATTGCATTTCACCTACATTTATGCTTCCGTTATCTTCCATTTCTTTGGCAGAAGGTATATTTGGTAAATGGCCATACAATTTAATAAATTCTGCTAGTTCCTTAAATTCTAATAATTTATATTCTTTATTAAAAACATAATCCGGAGGTATAGTATTTAAATCAACTTTAAGCTCTCTACATCTAACAAGGCCATCCTTAAAAACTTTAAATTGAATTACATCACTTGCGTCTTTAATAATAAAATCTCCTCTATATTGCAATGAAATTGGGGTTGCACTAAAAAAATCACTATTCCCATCATTAATAAAAATACCCCTAGTGGCGGCTAAAAATCCATCAGTAGTTACTCTTAAACTCCCAATTGGGTTAGCCTTTACAACTTCATTACCATTAGTTCTAGTCATTAAAAATACACCACTATTGGCCAAATGAAAATCTGCTAAAGGATTATTGGTTCCTATTCCAACCCTTGTTTGTGTTGCATAAAGTGGAAAGTATTCACCTGTTCCAGGATCATGACTTAAAGATAACATAGGTAATGGTGTGCCAGTTCCTGTGCCTAATTGCGAAATTTTGATAGAATTACTTGTGCTTAATTGACCATTCACAGGACCATTCCATTGTGCTACTGCTGGAATAGAATAGAATAGAATAGAATAGAATAGAATAGTGTTTTCGTTTCATAATAACAATGTTAAGAAACATTTTTGTGATATCCAAATTTTGAATTGTAAGTTAATACTTTAAAAATTGTTTATTTGCCCTTTATTGTATGTATGGAATGTTTGCTTTGTAAGAGTCCACAACTCGCTGTTATAGATAGTTTTAAGGTTTCAGACCTCATCAAATCTTACCGCTCTATTGCGGCTAATTACCCTTTGCACCAAGAAATGCAAGGGGTTACAACTATTGAGGTGATGTGCTGTAATAGTTGTGATTATCGTTTTTATAATCCTGTTTTAAGTGGCTCCGATAAGTTTTATGAGTTCTTGCAAACCTATGATTGGTATTACTCTAAAAACAAACCAGAGTTTAATTTTGCCAAAACACATATTAAGCCTAGCGATGCGGTTTTAGAAATAGGAGCGGGTAGTGGCTACTTTGCGGCTAACCTAACTTGCGCTTCTTATTTTGGTTTAGAATACAACGATAAATCTATTGCAGAAGCAGCCGCTAAAGGCATTAAACTTGAACGTAAATCTATAGAAGACCTGGCCTTGGCTCAACCCGAAACCTATGATGTGGTTTGCGCTTTCCAAGTTTTAGAACATGTGCCCCAACCTGCCCAGTTTATGAAGGCTGCGGTGGCTGCTGCAAAAAAGGGGGGTAAAATTATAATGGCCATACCTAGTGCAGATTCTTATGCTGCGCATTTCCCTAATCACGCCTTAAACCTACCGCCGCATCATGTATCTTTATGGACAGATAAAAACCTAAGCAATATGGCCGAGTTGTTTGGCTTAACATTAGTAGAAATTTGGCACGAGCCCTGCAATAAAGCCCAATACCAATTAATGTTGTATGCCATTTGGATAGAAAAACTAAATAAATTATTTGGGTTAAAAGAGCGCTTTATTGCCATGGGTTTTGCCCATAAATTGGTTCAATATATTGCCCATAAATTATCTGTTTGGCAAACGCCTGCAAACGTAGAAACTTTCCAAGCCAGAGGACAATCAGTTACTGCAGTTTATTTAAAAAAATAATTACTGGTTACTGGTTCTAATTCCGTCTTCAAAAATATCGCTCACATTTAGTTCGTATCCTGGCAATACACTAGAGCCTACAACATCTCCATGAGAATATAACCTAGAAGATTGATAGGTATGATTTACCAAAACATTTATTTGTAGGGTTTGGGATTCTGGTGATACTATCCAATACTCTTTAACACCGTTTTCTTCGTAAACATCAAATTTAAGTTTTAGTTCTTTGCGGTTATTACTGGGCGAAAGAATCTCTACAACCAAATCTGGCGCGCCTATGCAGCCTGTTATTAACTCAAATTTTGGTTCTCTTTCGTGCACATTAGTTCCCTCGTTTGATAATTGCATATTTTTTTGTATTTTGCTTATTAATCGGTTTCCATGCATGCACAGTTCCATAAATATATTAATTCTTGAAGATGAGTTAATTCTTGCTCAGGATTTGTTTGAGATTTTAAATGAATTAAATTATCAAAATGTATTTATGGCCCGCAATTATGAGCAAGCAATAGACTTATTAGAGGAATATTCAATAGATTTAGCCTTGTTAGACATTAATTTAAAAGCAACGCTAACAGGTATTGACGTTGCCCACCAATTGCGTTTAAAATACCGAATACCATTTATATTTGTTACTTCCTACTCCGATTCAGATACCATATATGAGGTAAAGCAAACCAATCCATCTGGCTTTTTAATTAAACCCTACACCAAGGAAATGGTGTTGGCTTCGGTAGAAATAGCCTTGTTTAATTTTGCTAATAGAAATAATTCCAATGAATACGTTACAGGAAATTCGAAAATTAAAGATTTAGAGTCCATTCCAAATGTAAATGGCTATCTATTGATAAAGGAGAAAAACAGGTTTGTAAAAGTGGCTGTTGAAGATATTTATTTGCTGATTTCAGATAAAAATTATGTGGAAATTGTAACTCAAGATAGGAAGTATATAATACGTAATTCATTAAAAAAACTCATTGAACAGCTTCCTCATGGGAGTTTTATAAAGTGCCATAAACAATATATTGTAAATTTAAAATATGTAAGATCCTTTACCCCAACATCTTTGCTTGTAAATGATATTGAAATACCTATTAGTCGTCTAGCTCAAGAAGAGGTTGTTAAATTATTAATGAAGTAAAATTAGATATTTGCCTATGCAGTTTCGGAACTACTTTTTGTTTTTGATTTTTCTCTTTTTTTCTGAACGAGTTTTTTCTGAGCAATTAAATTTAGACAGCCTCCTTAATCTGAACCAAATAGCACGAAAAGATTCTATAAATGTGCTTCAAAAAATAACAATTTCTAATAGGTATAGGATTGAGA
>VEQB01000140.1 GCA_018883485.1 Bacteroidota bacterium | reverse complement strand
GTTTATTTCTTCACTGCAAAAACGTTTTGACAAGCCATCCAAAATCAAGATACTTGCAATTGTGCCATACTGTTTGTTAATATAATCCCTAAAAGAATTTAATCTTAAATTTCGTCTCTCTAAAATAATATTTTTCTCCACCGTTGATTTGGCTGATTCACTTTTTTTCTCATTTGGTATTACAGCATTTTTTTCAACTTCAATTGTGGAAATACATTTACTAAATTCAGTTTTGAACTTATTAGATGCTTTAGCTTTTTTACTGAAACCAAATCTAAAAGATTCTTGAATAAATTTATATGGATCCAAAATTATTGCCTCTAAAAATGTATCAGCAACCAAATTGCTTGGTGGCATATTAAACTCTTTAGCAAATTTATCACGTATAACTTTCAATTCTAATAATTTAAGCCTTTGATGTTCTGAAAATTTGCAGATTTGATTTGGAGACAATTTTGGAGTAAAATCCTTGGTGCTTGATGCTTCTAAAATTAGATTTTCTTCTTTAATAAAGTCAATAACATTGTACTCTATTTTGGTGTTTAAAATCATTTCTTTAAGCTTTAAAAGATATATAACATCATTGCTAGCATATATAAGTTGATTCAATTCTAATGGTCTTTTACTCCAATTGGATGTTTGCTCCTTTTTATCCAGCTTTAAACCAAGTACCATATTAACTAAACTAGAAAATGACCTGCCTTCCATATTGCAAAGCGCTGAAGCCGTCTGAATATCAAATAGGTTTTTGGGGTTGCATCCATTTCTTTTTAGCAAATCAACATCTTCACGTCCAGAATAAAGTACTTTGCAAATTGCGGGGTTATCAAATATTGTCCAAAGTGGTAAAAAAGATTTAATTGATTTAGGGTCGATAAGAAAACACGTTTTACCATCAAAAATTTGAAGTAACAACAACTTAAAACCATATTCTCTTTTAAACCGGTCGAATTCCGTATCAAATGCAATTTCCTTTTTTGAGTTTAGGACTTTAATCATTGATATTAATTTTTCTTGAGAATCTATAAACACTATTGGAATTGCTCCATTTTTTAGTTTTTGAAAGCACATATTGTTCTTAGTTTAAAATTTGAATGAAATAATTTTGTTTCTTAATAACATGGGTCAAAACATTTGAATAAAATACATGAACCAACTTACCACCTTTGATTTTTAGGCATAGGTTAGGTAGTTCCATGTTTTCAGGAAACTTCAATTTGTTTCGCTTTAACCACTCAAACCTTGCAATTATGATTGCATTGGTTTGAAGCTGTTTCTTTTTAGCAGATGCTAAAATTGTTTTGATTGTTTTTTGGTCGGGTGCAACTTTAGAAGCCTTGCAACTACCATCAGATATTACTGAAAATTTTGTTGTATCCATTTTGTTGTGTTTTTAATTATGATGCAAATGAAAACATAAAAACCTTTATTGGTAAATATATTACACTATTATTTGCTTATAAATAGATATTTACCATAATTTTGTGAAATTAATACCAATGAATATGATTGATACAGACTACTCTGGTGGAGAAAAAAGAATGAAAGCATTTGAGAAAATGAAATGCTTCCTTGCTAATCCGGGAATGTTTTCATTGGTTGTGCTTGGTTCCAGAGGTTCAGGAAAACATTTTTCAATAGAAAAAGCATTTGCACACTTAATAGAAAACATTGAAGATGAACCTAAAAAAGAGTTGTGTTTAGAGGAAATTAAGTTTGTTTCTGCACTTGATTTTCCAAAAGACAAAGAAGGGTTGGATGAACTTTTTCAAAGTAACATTTCAAAAACATTAGTGATTGAAGATTTTGAAACACTAAACGAATTGCAAAAACTTTTGCTGTTAGATGCGTTGTCAACGGTGAATGGAAAGTTTGGAATTTCGGAAAAGGTTGCCATAAGAATTTTGTTTACTTCATCTGAAAAAATTGATAGTTTGAGAACCGTAACAGACGCAACTTCACTTTTATTATGGGATAGAATAAGCCAATTGATTGTTGAGTTTCCTTCATTTCAAGAGGAAGGTTCAAACATATTAATTGACTTTGAAAATACATGGACCAAGATGGCTTTTCATAAAATAGAAAAGTTTAAGCAGCTTGCTTCTTATCCTGGGCTTACAAAATTGGAGATTTTTCTTGAGCACAAAAAAGCTGAGTTTGTAGGTGGTTTTCGTGATTTGGATAAAATTGCTTGCCTGTATTTCAATTACAGAATATACCATTACAGAGAAAAAAGAAAAATTGATAATTTTATTGAAGAAAAGGTTTTTGAGGATGTAAAAGCCGATTTTTCAGGTAAAACTCAAATGAATGAAGAAGATAATACTGCTGCATTTATTTTTGATTTTAACGAAGTTAAATCAAGTAATAACAAGCTATATCCTTCATTAGATGATTTCAATGTTCAGTTCAGAATACAATTAAGAAAATACTTGACTGAATACAAAAAATGGAGCTTATCAAAATCCGCTACAAACTTGGATTGTAGTATTCATACTTTAAAAAATTATAAGGTAAAGAAAGAAGCGGTTGCAGTTGAAGTTCCAACAAAAAAGAAACCAAATAAGAAGTAATTAACCTGATTTTAAATACTACAAAAACCAAAGGTTATCCTTGCCGAAGGCAGGGATAAATGACACCATCCCAAAAAGTGTGTAAATTGATTTAGTACTTAATTCCAGCGAACAGCAAGACAAGGATATTATTTCATTGGGACGAAAAATTGAAAGCTCATATCCGCTGCTAGGAATCTATTTTTCAAACCGATACTATTTCAGTTATTTCAAAGAATACGTGAGTAAGGTGCGAAAAACAGAACGTACCATTTTAAAGCCCAAAGGTTATTCACTCAACAGTGATTTAACTCCTGTGACAGCGCAATATGAAGCGGACAAGCAAAACATAATGGCGCAAGCAGAACTCTATAAAGGTGAACAGGATTCACCTAAATGGGCGGAGCTTAAAGTAGAAATACAAGCCAAAAAATCAGCACTCCAGGTAGAAGGTAGAAGTGCACAAAGTCGTGCGACAGAATTTGACCGCTTGAACTATTTGCTAGAATTCCGTACCAATTTGACCCCCTCGAATCCAACAGAAACTTCCACAATCAGTGAGCTTGAATTAGAAGCCCTGGCATTGGAAATAGAACTTGAACTTATAAATTTTTAAACTATGCTCAATACAAATAACTACTTCCAAAAATCACAAAGCATCGACTGGGAATCATTACCCGAAGCCCTTTCTAAAGGTAATAAACTCGTTGAAGGTGCATCTCAAAACAACTGGGCTGCCTACAATTCTAATGAAAACATCAAACGTGTTGTAGATGCTTATTTTCAGAAACTATCAGATTACTTGGATAAAAATCCAAGTGCACCAACGCAAAAATCAATGCCTGCAAAAGTGGTAAAGGTGGAGCCTAAAACTGCATCACCAGCGAAGCCTGCGCCAGCTCCTAAGAAAGCACCTCAGACAAAAGCAGCAGCAGAAAAAGAAGAATACGATAGCGAAGATGTGGAGCACATAGATACCGATGTGCAGTTTATCAAACGCTATGCAACCATGCACGGTAAAGTGAAATCCCAAGCGCAAATATTAACCTTGATTCATAGTTTACAAAAAGCTATCCTGGAGCGTAGAATAAAAAAAGATTCTCCTTATGCCAAGGAAATCGAGATGATGCAAAACCAGCTGATTGGTTGCTATGAAAAAATGGGCGACATGGCAGAAATTAAAATAGACAGCAAAAACCTAAAACGCTATTTGCAAATTGCGCATAGCCAGGAAGGAATGTTATCTGTGGCTTTGCTAAAAGCCTATGTAGCGCTAAATGGAAAACGTGATATAAAAGATAAAGCAGAACGCTTATTCAACCGCATCAAAAAAGCCGTAGAACAAGGCAAAATTACTAAGTCGGATAAGTACGCCAACAAGCTCAATGAGGCGTTTGGAACATTGAAAAATTATATTGACGGCAATCCTGCAATGCTTACCATTAATAAGACACAGCTTAATGGGCTCATGGGAATATTGGGCGAAGACCTATTTCAAAAAAAAAGTTTAAACGGATATGATGACGACAATGGAATGATTGTGAGTTCAGGCGAATTACTTGCCATGGACTTTCAAACTATTGGGCTCAAAGGGAAATACAAAGAACTAATTGGTGATCCAAGTGTGGGATTTACAGCCATGGTTTATGGATTGCCTAAAAGTGGAAAATCAACCATGTGTTTGGACTTTGCCAATTACCTGGCAGCTCACCATGGTAAAGTGTTATTTTGCGCAGTAGAAGAGGGCTTTGGTTACACCCTAAAAGAAAAGATAGAACGCTTAAAAGCGCATCACTCCAATTTATATATTACCGACCGTGTACCTGAAAATATATCCGATTTTGATTTTGTATTTATCGACAGTGTTTCAAAAGCTGGAATGGACGTAAACGATATTGACCAAATTAGAAAATTGCATCCAAACACCTCCTTCATTTTTATTTACCACACTACCAAGGAAGGAAAATTCAAAGGCGTGAATGAACACGCCCATGAAGTAGATGTAATTGTACAAGTTGACAAAGGAAAAGCTACTTCCACAGGCAGGTTTAATGCAGGCGGAAGTATGGATATTTAATAGGTTCCATCAACGGTTGCAATAACGTAAGCACCGCTGCTGGTTTGTTGTGCTAGTACTTTACCGTCTCGAATTATCTTGACAGTTACGGAGCCGCTTGCCGTGTTATTTTGGGCAGACATATAAAGCCAACGTGTGCCTGTTTGCGTCCATTTGTAAGTCCAGCCGCTACCAACATTCGAATATTGAGCCGTTCCGCTTGGTGCACCTTCGCAGGTGATACTGTAATTGCCAGCAGAGCCGCTCACTTCGTATTGATAACTCGATTCTATGGAATCTTTTGAGCAACCTGTGAATGTAATAAAAATCACTGCAATAGCAGCAAGTACTTTTATTTTCAATGTCATAAAATTTACATTTTAGCTTTTGCTTGTTCAAGCAATCCATATAATGTGGTTAAATCGGCAGCTTCAAGCCATACATAACTTTTGCCGTCAAATCTTTCTAATTTCAAATAAGAAGACCAAGCACCTTTACTTGTAAAACAGCCACCTTCAAAACCGCCACGACTTCTGTAATAAACTTCTGTGTAGTTTGTTGGAACAGTAACCATAACCTTCTCTTGCATTAATTTAATTGACTTCATAAGACCATCAATTTCATCAACATCAAGCACAGCTACTTTTGTATCTGTTGAATAAGTAGATGCAACTTCTAGTTCAAATTTTAGCGCTGACTTTTTCATGTTTGAAATTAAATCAGTGTAATAAAGAACCTGAACTTTAGCTTTTTTTAGTGTTCCAATTTCTACAAATTCTTTTTGCATTAACGTTCCTGCTTTTGAAGAAAATACTTCAGCATTACTTTGTTCTTTTTCTTTTGCAGGAGCTTGTGCTTGTATTTGAATTGAAAACAATAGAGCTGCGACTGCGATAAGTAGATTTTTTTTATTCATTTTTCATGTTATTTGATTAATAATGATGCAAATGAACTCAATGTTTTTGCCAAATGAGGTCAATCGTTTGGATAGCTTAAATCATTTGACTTTATTTGTCAAAATATTTATCAACATGTTTAATCAGAATAGAATATACAGGCTATTTCAGCTGATAAATTACCTAAAGGCAAGACCAGCGAAAACGGTGCGTAGTATCGAAACATTCCTGGATACTTCCGAAAGAACGGTATATCGTTACCTTGATTTGTTGAAAGACTTAGGCTTCAATATTGAGAAAGATAGCAACAACAAAATATTTATTGCATCTACATCGGATATTGACCTAATCCCATTTACACCACAGGAAGCGGACTACCTTAAAAAACTCATTTTATCTACTGGAAAGAAAAACCAATTGGCTCAAAGTGTTTTGCAAAAAGTACAGCAGTCTAGCGAAATACAATTGGGAGCCGATAGTTTGTTCAAAGCGCACCTGGCAAAAATTGTGGAGCAAATTTCAGTGGCAATCATAGAAGGAAAGCAGCTTTTAATCAAAGGGTACAGTTCTGCTAACAGTCAAAGTATTTCCGACCGTTTGGTAGAGCCTACTTGCTTTACCGATAATTACGATGCTGTTTCTGCCTTTGAGATAAAAACAAGGCTCAACAAGTATTTCAACATAGAGCGAATGGCTAGCGTTGAAGTATTAGAAACTCCGATGAAGCACGAAGCCCAGCACGAATTCCATAAGCCTGATATTTTTGGTTTCCAGGGTAAGAGCTTGAATAAGGAAATTGAAATACAAA
>VEQB01000139.1 GCA_018883485.1 Bacteroidota bacterium | reverse complement strand
CCTTCAGACGCTGGATAGGTTTCTATGGTATCGACTTTTCTGCCAATACTGGCTTCAATTTTATCTCTGTAAGGTTCAAAATTTACCCCACCATAAACAAACAAGTTAAAGTTAGGGAACTGCTCCCCAACCTTCTTTCCGCTTTGCTCGTAAATCTTGTCAAAATACATTTGCACCCAAGGCGGTATTCCACTAATAAGTGACATATTTTGATGTATAGTTTCTTGCGTAATTGCCAATACTTTTTGCTCCCAATCTTCTATACAATTGGTTACATAACTAGGCATCTGATTTTTTCTAAGATAAGCCGGCACATGGTGGTTTACAATACCGCTCAATCTCCCTGTATGCACGCCTGCTTTGCTAGTTAACACTGGACTACCAGAAAGAAAAATTAATTTTCTATCTACAAAATCTGCCTTCCCTGTTTCTGCGATATAACAAAACAAAGCATTGCGAGCACTATTTATGTGGTAAGGAATAGACTCTTTAGAAATAGGAATATATTTTACCCCACTTGTAGTTCCAGAGGTCTTTGCAAAATACAAAGGCTTACCGGGCCATAACACATCTGAATTACCTTCCGTTACTTGGTCAATATACAACCTTAAGCCTTCATAATCTCTCACTGGAACTCGTTCCGCATATTGCGCAAATGTAGTTATTTTATCAAATCCATGGTCTTTACCAAAACTAGTTTGTGCAGCCGTTTCTAAAATCTTTTTGAACCAATATTGCTGCCAGTAAAGTGCCTTCTCACTTTCTTTAAGCACCTTTCTTTTAAAGTACTTCGCAAGTGGTTTGGCCATTATTGATTTGAGACTCATAAGAAATTTAAACTTAGAGCTTCTTACTTACAGATCCCAAAATCTCTTTCAAACTCATGTTCTTTACCATTTCTAACAAGACATTTGTTACACCCAAACCCTTTAGGTTCATACCATTTCCCTTTAGTAAATCCATGGCAGAATTTAACATGTCATTGCCCTTCGCATCGCGGGCAGAGGCAGAGAGTTTAGCCAAATCTGTATCCGCAACTTTCATTTTTAGGGTATTGCCTACAATCTCAGACTTTACGCCATCTAAACTAAATTTTTTCATTAACTCGGTATCCAAATTACTTAAAACAGCTTTAGTTGAATTATTTTGAGCACCAGAAATAGATGATTGAGCTTGCCTACTTAGCTTATTTATGGAGCTTTGCGCAGTTGAATTTGCCGCACATACCAATAGGCTGAAGGCCATAAATAACATTGATTTTTTCATTGGATGTTTTCTATTTTGTATTGAGAATATAAAACAAATATATTAGTAAGGAGTAATCCTCTTAGCTTTAGGGAAACTTACCTCAAATTCAAACTGCAACTTTACTTCTTGTTTGGGCGCAATCTTTACTTTCCATTGTAATTGACCGTTTTCAGCATTGTAGGTGGCGCCACCAGCATTTAAAAACTTTACTTCAATCTCGCCATTTGCAGAAATAGGAATTTGATCAAATAATTCAAGCTCCAAATTCTCTGTAGATGTATTTATTACAGCAATCTGGTAGCCCGACTTCTCCTTTTTGTTTGAACCAAAAATAGATTTAGAGGTCATTTCTTTCAATTTGGTTCTTTTTATTACCATGCGTCTTTCTTTACCTAAAGTAATAAGCATAGTATCGTTTGTTTGTGAACTAATGTAGGTAGTTCCTGTAAAAGAGCCATCATAGTAAATGTTTGCCTCGGCATTTAGTTGGTTCAACAAATCATTGGTTTCAAAAGCTGCATTTACATAAACACTTTCATCATACTTTGGGGTACTCATTAATTTATAAGAGGCAGGCAAATCAAACCTGGCTAACTCAACCTGATGCGCAACCCCATCCGATGGAATGCTATAGGGCACATTTACTTCAAACTTAAGGGCAGTAGGTGTTTGGATAATACTTGGGATGTAATTTTGATCGTTGTCGGCCATCATGGCTGGCATTGCCCCCATTACAATTTCTGGTTCATGCATTTTTCTTTTAGGACCCTTACTATCTAAAACATCAGGCTCCATTACCCTTAAAAAAATAGGCTCTAAAATAGGCATACTACCACCCGCTAAAGGGTCAATACCCGCCAACTTAAGCTTTACATTACTCCAATCCTCTCCTGTACTTTGCGAAATATTTCCTTTCAAGATAAATTCAACTGGAGCGCCAACTCCACTTACTCTAACGTCATAAGAAGCGCCCCAACTTACTTGGTTAACAGAATACTTTAACTCAACTAAACTACCTTGTTGGGGCTGGTCTACCATTACTTGCACGCGTATCTGCCTACTTAGGTTAATTTTCCCTTGGTTATAATCATTTAACAAGACTTCTAAATGGTCTTTTTGCTTTATCAACAAACGCTCCTCTTCGTCTAATTTTAGCTTTCTAAATTTGAACTCATTCAGTTTATTTTCATAAATGCTAAGCACATCTTCTAATTCTTCAGCTTTTACCCCTGCGGTGCCCCCTAAACTTTTATTTGCTAAAATTAATTCTCTTTGGAGGTTTATATTTTCTTTATCGGTTTGAACCAAATATAATGCATTTTTTACGCGTAGTAAGGAATCTTCTAAGGATAAAATTTCTGCGGGTTTTTCCTCTTTTAGTTTACCATCATTCTTGTATGAAACAGAAAGAATATGCACTCCTTTAGGAACTTTTACCTCCACAGAACCTTCATTTAAATGGGGCGAAAGTTTATCAAAAATCAACTCTGCAGCTCCTGCCCCTAAATATAAATTACCCTGCCTGTTTACTTGAGCCATGCTCAAAAAAACACTTACCTCTTTTATCTGGGTTGGCACCACCGCATGCTGCTGCGCATTAGCCCCCAAACCAAAAATAAACAAAAACAAAACAATTATTATATTTCTCATAACTCTCAACTCATTACTCTTAACTCTCAACTCTTAACTCTCAACTCTTAACTCTTAACTCTTAACTCTTAACTCTTAACTCTTAACTCTTAACTCTAAAGCGGTATATTACCATGTTTCTTCTTAGGCAAATTCACTACTTTATTCTCGAGCATCTTAAACGCTTTAATTAGTTTAGTTCTTGTTTCCTCTGGCAAAATAACTTCATCAATAAAACCTCTTTCTGCTGCACGGTAAGGATTAGCAAATATCTGGCCATATTCATTTTCTTTTTCTGCCAAGGCCGCTACCTTATCTTCTGCCGAATCTATATCACGCTTAAAAATTATCTCTGCAGCCCCCTTTGCTCCCATTACCGCAATTTCTGCTGTTGGCCAAGCAAAATTCATATCGGCACCAATGTGTTTACTATTCATAACATCATAAGCACCGCCATAAGCTTTTCTTGTAATTACTGTAACTCTTGGAACCGTAGCTTCACAAAACGCATACAATAATTTAGCGCCATTGGTTATAATCGCGTTCCATTCTTGATCGGTTCCCGGTAAAAAACCAGGTACATCTTCAAATACCAATAAAGGAATATTAAAGCAATCGCAAAAGCGCACAAATCGGGCTGCTTTCTGACTCGATTTAATATCTAGCACCCCAGCTAAAAATGCAGGTTGATTGGCCACAATCCCTATACTTTTGCCTGCCATACGCGCAAATCCTACAACAATATTTTCGGCAAAATCTTTATGTACCTCAAAGAAACTTCCTTCATCGGCTACCTCTGCAATTACCTCCCTAATATCATAAGGCTGGTTGGCGCTTTCAGGAATCATTGTAGCAAGCGCTGGCCTATTTTCATCACCTGGTTCAAAGGCTAAATCTGGCGCTTTCTCTTCACAATTCTGAGGAATATAACTTAGCAATTGCTTTAATTTTTGTATGGCATCAATTTCATTACTACCTGTAAAATGAGCTACCCCACTTTTAGCCGAATGCACCGAAGCACCTCCCAAATCTTCACTACTTACTTCTTCATGTGTAACTGTTTTAACCACATTTGGACCAGTAACAAACATGTAAGAAGTATTTTCAACCATTAGTATATAGTCTGTAATGGCTGGGCTATACACTGCCCCGCCAGCACAAGGCCCCATTATAGCAGATATCTGCGGAATAACACCAGAGGCTAATGTATTGCGATAAAAGATATCGGCATATCCACCTAAACTCACAACCCCTTCTTGAATCCTTGCCCCACCGCTATCATTTAATCCAATAATGGGCGCCCCATTTTTCATCGAAAGGTCCATCACTTTACAAATCTTTTCTGCATGGGTTTCTGATAAAGATCCGCCAAATACGGTGAAGTCTTGAGAGAAAACATATACCAATCTTCCATTCACAGTTCCATACCCCGTAACTACACCATCTCCTAAAAACTTCTGCTTCTCCATGCCAAAATCGGAACTTCTGTGTTGTACAAATGCACCAATTTCTTCAAAACTCCCTTCATCTAAAAAGAAATGAATACGCTCACGAGCTGTTAATTTACCCTTCTTATGTTGCGAAGCAATACGCTCTACACCACCTCCTAATTGGGCCTCATCTCTTAACTTTAATAAAACTTCTCTTTTATTTGTCATATAGGTTATTGTAACAAGTCTAATATTTCTTCTGCATCAATTTGCTTGATAATCGATTCATCTGTTTCAATGATATTATCTGCAAGTAATTTCTTTTTTTCTTGAAGTGCTAAAATCTTTTCTTCCACACTGTCTTTTGTAATAAATTTATAGATAAACACATTCTGGGTTTGCCCAATTCTATGCGCTCTATCAATGGCTTGGCGTTCCACCGCTGGATTCCACCAAGGGTCAATCATAAATACATAATCTGCCTTAGTTAGGTTCAACCCAAAACCACCTGCTTTTAAAGATATAAGAAAAAATGGCACTTCGCCTTCCTGAAAACGATTAACCATTTTTTGTCTCAACTCATTGGTCATAGAACCATCCAAATAACAATAGTCAATTTTTTGTTTTTCCATCCACTCGCGATAAATGGTTAACTGCGAAACAAACTGCGAAAACAATAGTACTTTATGTCCCTCTGCCAACGCAGTTTCGGCCATGGCTATTACCTCATTAAATTTACCGCATTCGCCATCAAAATCTGGATTCACTAGTCTAGGGTGATTGGCAATTTGCCTCAGTTTTGTGAGACCTTGTAATAAGGTAAAATGGCTTTTATTAACACCCATCTCACGCAAAGATTTCATAATCTCATTCCTGTAATACGACTTTACTTTTTCATATTGCTCTGCTTGCTCTGCACCCATTTCGCAATAAACCACTTGTTCCATTTTGGCAGGCAAGTCCTTAGCTACTTGATCTTTGGTTCTGCGCAAAATAAAGGGATTGATTATCGCCTTCAATTGTTGCATTTTAATAATGTCTTTCTGTTTTTCTATAGGATAAACAAATCGCTCGGTAAAAGATTGCAAACTGCCTAACAAACCCGGGTTAACAAAGGCCATCTGACTCCATAATTCTTGCACACTATTCTCAATGGGTGTTCCGGTTAACACCAATCTTCTTGAGGCATGAAGCTGCTTTACCGCTCTAGATACTTGGGATGTAGCATTCTTTATGGATTGGCTTTCGTCAAGTATAATATAGTTAAATTTAAACTCCTTAATAATGTCTAAATCTACGCGAACTGTGCCATACGTAGTAATAACTAAATCATAAGAAAAAAAGTACTTGGCATTTTTTATCCTATTGATTCCGGTATAAACTAAAATTTTAAGGTTTGGCGTAAATTTTCTGGCTTCATTGTACCAATTAAATACCAATGAATTTGGCACAATGATCAAAGATGTTTTTATATAGGTTTCACTTGGGCTATTTTGCTCTGCTTTTTTGTTGTATTGATGGTGCGCAATTCCTCCATTCTGCAAGTATAACTCCTGATTTTGAGTGGGGGCTGCAGGTTTTAAAGGAGCTTGGTCAAAAATGCTCAACTGCTGCGCGGGTTCTGAAGAGTTAAGTAATACTGGAGGCTCTATTTGATAAAAAGAATCGGGTTCCTTTTTTTTCTGTTGCGCCACATTTGCCAAATATATTTCCTTCTCCTTTTGAATTAAGGCTAAGGTTTGAATGGTTTTACCAAGTCCCATATCATCTGCCAAACAGCCTCCAAATTGGTTGTCTTTCAAAAAATAAAACCAAACAAATCCTGCTTTTTGATAGGGTCTGAGCGTTCCTTTAAACTCCACTGGCATTTCCATTTCACGCAGTTGACCATAATCAATGAGCTTTTGTAGCTTATCATTAAACCTCAAATACTTTCCTCCACCATTGGCCAATTCTTCTAATAACCCTATGTGGTGTTTTTCAATTTTTATTTCATCCTCACTCGTG
>VEQB01000138.1 GCA_018883485.1 Bacteroidota bacterium | reverse complement strand
CCTCCCAAAGGTGCAGAATTTAGCTAGTTTGTACAAGTAAGGCAAAATGTGAACGGAATGACTATAACCTGACTTATTTTTTTAGGCTAATTAAGAAATTTCAAGACTTTTTTGTAATCTTGCATGAGTTTCAAAATTTAAAAAAAACGAAATAGTTATGAAAAAATATATACTTCTTTTGGCAAGTTTCGGCTCTATTCTTTGGGCATCGGCACAAAGTATTAGCATGAATCCCAAAATAGCAAAGGCACAAGGCTCGAGTAACAACATCCTACTTGAAGCCAAATCAATTTTCACCAACAATAGCAATGATTCTGCATTTGAATGGAATATCCTAGAAATTCAAATGACTAGTGGTTGGGAATATGGCATGTGCGACCCATTTAATTGTTTAACAAATCTTGCAGTAGGAAATAAAGGAATCTTTACTGTAGGTAAAGGCAAAACAGGCGAGTTTAAAGGAGATTTTGTTCCTAACAGTATAGGCGGAAATGGAAGAGCCTTAGTTCAAATTTATGCTATCGCCAATCCTACTATTAGAGATACTGTAGAATTTATTATCAATGGTTGGGCTGTAGGATTAAAAGAGGCCAACGTAAACAGAGAATTTACCATGTATCCTAATCCAGTTAAAGACCGTTTAACCATTAAGTACAATGCCCGTGAAACCGTAAACATTGAAATTTACAATGTACTAGGAACTAAGGTAAAAAGCATTTCTCATAGCAGTTTAGAAAGTGATGTAAATGTAAGCGACCTTCAAAATGGTATTTACTTTATACGTTACAAGAACGGAAACCAAATGGTTTCAAAACCATTTACTAAATCAGAATAATTTTAGTTTTAACTAATAAAAAAAGCCTTGGATGAAAAATCATTCAAGGCTTTTTTAGTTTATAATAATTGTGTTTAAAATCTGTATCCAGCGCCAAAAACAAAGTTCAGATTTAAACTTTCATTAACTGCAGAACTTGGAACTCCAGCATAAGGAGATAAATAAGTTTTACCAACTATTCCTTGCACTGCAAGATCAAAGAAATAGGTTTCGCCATATAACCAGCCAAAACCTCCGCTAATTAATTGACGTAAACCATCCTCTTTAGAAACTACGCTTTCTTGGTAAGGGCTTCCTAATAAGCCATACCCTAAACGCCAGCGGGTATACCCTGTTGCAATTTCCAACCCAGTTCTAAGATTGTTAGCTATACCATAAGTTGTTTTCATAGCATCATTGGCAGGTGTAAAATTTGCATTTCCAACTTTATCATTTAACCTCCCGCTTCTGTAATCTACTCTTTCATAATCGGCGGTAATAACCATAAACTTACCCAACACTACGGCAGTGCTTGCGGTTAACCTTCCTGGTGTTACAATTTGATATTCGTATCTATCTAAACGGTTTGCGTCTTGCGTATAAAAAATCCCATCATAATTAACTGTTGTAGTAAACTCATAATCTTTTTGCAAGTTTAATCGAACAGGAGTATGGTAAGATAAACCAACTCTGATTAAATCTATAGGTCTTAAAATAATTCCAAACTTACCCCCTACACCACTTCCTCTGGTTTCAGAATATTGGGTAACCACCCCTTCTTGGTAAGGATTAGCAGCCACACTTTTGTCTTTTAATGTTTCTCTGTAAGTAGTTGTATTGTTATAACGCAAACCTTGAATTACAAGGCTAGCTCCTAAATACAGGGTATTGCCAAAATTTAGGCCCCCACCTGCGTACCATTCATTAATTCTGCCTCTTTCTTCTATTTGATTAAACTGTTGCATGGTATAATTGGTATCTCCCCAGAGGCTTTGGTTGGAAGCATAATTTCTAGTTCCACCATCATTATCAATCATACGCAGGCGCCAAGCTTGTGCAACTGGATCATTATCGAGCTCTTCAGCTTTAAACGCTGAGCTATCTGTGCCATTTGCTTGGGCGGCAAAATAATCTCCAATGGTAGTATTTTTACCCAACCCAGAATATTGAACATTATTTTGAAAATTTGCGAGTCGGTTCATCCCAAAAGCAAAACTGCCACTTGTAACACCGCTATGTGTTTGGTCTTTGCCCATATACCCATTGTTTATTGTAGCTACATAACCAAAGTTTGGGATATTGAAATTAGTTCTACCATCGCTCATGGTATTTCCATTATAGGTGGCATTGTTTAAGTTACTGGTTATGGCCATTGAACCCATTATTTCATTTCTTCGGTAAAGTCCAAAACCAGCTGGGTTAATAGCAGCACCCGCCATATCTGCACCTGCAGCACCCCAAGCACCACCAGCGCCTAATGTTCTTGCAGATGCCGTTGGATTAATAAAGCTATACTTAAAAATCTCATGTTGATTTTGGGCAAATGTTTGCACACTTAGTGCCAACAAGCCAATTATTATGCTACGTTTCATGAAAAAAAATTACAAATAAAATTAAGGACGACCTTTAAAAGAACCGCCACCAGGATTAGACATTGTGCCCCCGCTTGGTGGCGCTGAAGGTCTTGAAGGACTTACACTTGGGGGCCTGCTTTGATTGGGCACTGAAGGAGCAGAAGGACGTATTTGAGAGGGAGAACTTGGGGCACTTGGTCTGCTGCTTGGTGCTGGTCTTGCTGCAGGAGCTGGTCTATTCATTGGTTCAGAAAAACTCGGCCTTTGCTGAGGGGCGCTATTGTATTCTGAACTACGAACTCTGGAAGGTGTTCCAACCGATTCAATCTCTGTTCTTCTGTTGCGAGGTGGCACATAATTGGGTCTGCCTTTTTCATCATAAATTAAATCGCCGCCTGGTTTATTGCTATAATTTTGCTGCGGGGCAGAAGGTCTAGTGCTTGGTGCAGTTGGCCTGGTGCTTGGGCTCACAGGCTTCACATACCTACCCCCTGGCCTTGCAGCTACTGTAGGGCTAGAGCTTCCAGAAGGTAGGCTTGAACCAACACTATTCATAGGACGCATAAACGATCGATTTTGCACAATATCACTACCCCAACGTCTATTGCAGGAAGGTCCCCAGCCATATCCGTAATATGGCATCCAAGGGTTGTAACCAAAATTACCAAAACCACAGTATGGGTTCCATGGATTGTAAGGATTCCAAGGATTATAACCATACATTCCAAAACCATTACCCCAATAAGGATTCCATGGGTTATACCCCATGCCTCCCCAACCCCAGTTATACCCAGTGCCCATGGTCCAACCATACATACTGTTCCATCCTAAACCAACATTAAATCCCGGCGCAAAATTATAATGGCCAGGAAAGTAACCAATTGGGGAAAATAGGTTTGTCCAGCCCCAATTCTGACTTAAAATATCAAAGTAAGGATCTTGGTAATAGGTATTTCTAGAAGTACCCATGCGCATAAAATTTGGGTCTTGCCCCTCCTCACTAACAATTATATTGGGTTCTTCGATACCATTTTCCTTGTTTAGGGCAGGATTACGACGTTGGTTCCAAACACGCATTGCCTCTGCCGCACGCTCATCTTCATTGGTATCTGGCGAATCTAAAGAAATAAAAGATTGGCCATAACCATCATGGCGGTGCTCAATAATGGCATGAGGCCCACTTTTCTTTTTGTTCCAAGGCTCAATATCTTGTATGCTTGTTGGCTTCGAATTAGATTCTTTACGTTTGGCGTAAACATCATCATCAACCTGATTTACGGGATTTTTGATGGCAGAGCAGCTTAGGCTGCCCAAAATTAGAAAGATTATTATCAGTCTCATATTAAACCTATTTATTTCCTGTTATACAAAGTAACGACTAAAAACTATTTTCGCACTCTTATTCATTTAAAAGTCAAATATTATTCCAATACCTTAACATGGACATAAAAAAAGTAAAAAGAAGCGAAGATTATAGCGCTTGGTATAACAATTTAGTTAAAAGTGCAGATTTAGCAGAACATTCAGACGTTAAGGGCTGTATGGTAATTAAACCCTATGGCTATGCCATTTGGGAGAAAATGCAAGCAGAATTAGACAGAAGGTTCAAAGAAACAGGACACCAAAACGCGTACTTCCCATTATTTATCCCTAAGTCATTTTTTAGTAAAGAAGCTTCCCATGTAGATGGCTTCGCAAAAGAGTGTGCCGTTGTAACCCATTACAGGTTGAAAAACGATCCAGAAACAGGTCAAATAATAGTTGACCCAGACGCTAAATTGGAGGAAGAGTTAATTGTAAGGCCAACCAGTGAAACAATTATTTGGAACACTTACCGCAATTGGATTCAAAGTTATAGAGATTTACCCTTGCTAATAAATCAATGGGCAAATGTGGTAAGATGGGAAATGCGCACTAGGTTGTTTTTAAGAACTACTGAATTTCTTTGGCAGGAAGGACATACTGCGCATGCAACAGCAGAAGAGGCAATTGAAGAAACTACAAAAATGCTAGATGTGTATGCAGATTTTGCAGAAAACATTATGGCGGTGCCCGTAATTAAAGGAGTTAAATCTGCCAACGAACGTTTTGCAGGCGCCTTAGATACCTATTGCATTGAAGGTTTGATGCAAGATGGCAAGGCACTTCAAATGGGTACTTCACACTTTTTGGGTCAGAACTTTGCTAAAGCATTTGATGTAAAATATGTTACCAAAGAAAATAAATCTGAATATGTTTGGGCAACCTCGTGGGGAGTTTCTACACGATTAATGGGAGCCCTAATTATGAGCCATAGTGATGATGAAGGTCTTGTATTACCGCCACAATTAGCTCCTATACAAGTAGTGATTATACCAATTTGCAGAAAAGAAGAAGAACGTATTTTGGTTATGGAAAAGGTTGATTCCTATTTTGCCATGCTAAAGAAATTAGGCATTTCGGTAAAAGTAGATGATAGAGATAATTTGAGTCCGGGCTTTAAATTTGCCGAATACGAATTAAAAGGAGTTCCTGTAAGAATTGCCATTGGACCAAGAGATGTGCAAAATGGAACAGTAGAAGTGGCCAGACGAGATACCAAAGAAAAAATGGTTTTACAAGCCAACGATTTAGAACATAAAATTCCTCATTTGTTAGAACAAATACAGCAAAATATTTATCAAAAAGCACTAGATTATAGAGAATCACATATGCATCCGGTAAATACTTGGGAGGAGTTTATGGATGCCTTAGAAAACAAAACAGGTTTTGTGAGTGCGCATTGGGATGGCACGAGCGAAACTGAAGATAAAATTAAGGAACTTTCTAAAGCTACCATACGTTGCATTCCACTGAACAATCCACAAGAAGCTGGTAAGTGTGTGTTAACAGGCAAGCCATCTAAAGAGAGGGTATTGTTTGCAAGGGCTTACTAAACCAAAAAGCTTTAGAATTGTTAAAACAAAAAATTTACCATGGAAAACAAATTTGAAAAAGTAACACAACTTTTGTTGCAAAAGTCTGCTACCAAGCAATTGGTTTACAGAAATACCAAAGCCTCTTTTATAGAGCTTAAAGAGGTGGTTAGAGGCATAGCAGAAAAAGTAAGCCAAACCATTCAGCCAATAGATAGCAGTGTAGAAATAAAATACTTTGAGAAAAGCGAATTTGAAGTACATCTAAAATTTAGTGGAGACACCTTGGTGTTTATGATGCACACGAATATTTTTGATTTTGACCAACACCATTATATCCATAACAATCCGTATGTACAAGAAGATCCAATGAGGGAATTTTGTGGGATGATACAGATTTACAATTTCTTAGCAGATTCTATTAAATATAACAGAGAAGGAGATGTTGGCTATTTGGTTGGCAGGTTATTTATCAATAAAGAAAATCATTTTTTTATTGAGGGTAAACGCTCCTTGTCCTTTCAATTTGGTGATTTTGGCTTGAACCAAATAAGTAAAGAATTTTACGAGAAGATAGTTTTAGAATCTATTCATTACTGTTTAAACTTTGATTTGATTGCCCCTCCTATTGAAAACATCAGTTTTATTACGCTAGAGCAAAAGAACATCATGAGCCATAGCAGTGGGATGCCAACTGGAAAACGTCTTGGGTTTAGAAATCAAATAGACAACGAAGGCGAATAATTGGGAAAATAATCGCTGTATAAATACTGACAAAAACTCGCTAACAGTCTAAAATAGGCTTATTTCTTGGGGTTTCTTGGGTTGAACCAATATTTGGCTGTCAAATTGTCAAACAATTGCCTTGGATTAATTTATGCTGTTGTAAAAAATAAACTTATTTTTACGGCCCTTCGCCAAAAAGCTAAGGCAAAACAAAAGAGAGATAAAAAAAGTATGATTGGAAGTATTTTTAAAGGCCTAACTAAAATTTTTGGAAGCAAATCTGACCGAGATCTTAAGGAGATTTACCC
>VEQB01000001.1 GCA_018883485.1 Bacteroidota bacterium | reverse complement strand
GAAATAGGTAAACCAGGAAATTGGGCTAAAATTAACATTCCCTTATTTGAGTGGGTAATAGAGAATGTTTGCAAAAATGCGGTAGACGCCATGGACGGAAAAGGCAAACTTACCGTGCTACTAAATCATGATAAAACCCACGTTTATATTGATATAAGTGATACTGGAAAAGGAATACCCAGGAACAAATTTAAAACCGTTTTTAAACCAGGCTACACCACAAAAAAACGTGGCTGGGGATTAGGTTTATCTTTGGTAAAACGCATTATTGAGCAATACCATAAAGGGCAAATTTATGTGCGCCATTCAGAACTAGGTAAAGGTACCACGTTTAGAATTATCTTAGCAGCCGAATAATGGGAAGAATTTTAGCCATAGATTTTGGTACCAAAAGAATTGGGTTGGCAGTTACCGACCCACTAAAAATAATTGCCTCTAGTTTAGCTACAGTTGCAGCGCATGAAGCCATTGTTTGGCTAAAAAATTACTGCAGCAAAGAAGAAGTAGAGGCTTTTGTTGTAGGAAAACCCTTACAAATGGACGGTACAGATTCGGAATCTGCGCCAGCTACAGAAAAATTTATATCTTTGTTGGCTAAATCGTTTCCAAAAACACCTATTCATCGTGTAGACGAACGCCTAACCTCAAGAATGGCCTCGCACGCGATGGTAGAAATGGGAATGAAGAAAAAAGACCGGCAAAAAAAGGGAAACATCGACCAAATTAGCGCTGTATTGATTCTTCAGTCCTATATGGAAGCCAATAGTTATTAAATATGATTTTACCAATTGTTGCCTTTGGCGATCCTGTGCTCCGTAAAATAGGAGAGAACATAGGACCAGATTATCCAAAATTAGCAGAACTCATAGCCAATATGTGGGAAACCATGTATCATGCGCATGGTGTAGGTCTGGCTGCTCCCCAAGTTGGGAAAGCCATTAACTTGTTTATTATAGATACCGAGGCATTTGAAAACGAAGATTATCCCAATGAGAAAAAGGTATTTATTAACGCAGAAATCTTAGAAGAAAACGGCGAAAGATGGGAATATGAAGAAGGTTGTTTAAGCATTCCGCACATCAGAGAAAATGTAAGCAGACATGCTAAATTACGCATCCGCTATCAAAATGAAACCTTCGAAACCATAGAAGAAGCTTATGATGGCATTGCGGCAAGAGTAATTCAACATGAATACGACCATTGTAAAGGGAAACTTTTTGTTGACCATATTTCGCAACTAAAAAGGCGTTTACTAAAAAATAAATTGATAGCTATATCTAAGGGTGCCGCGCGTGTTGATTATAAAATGCGGATTCCCGCCACCCGCTAAAACCAATTCTAAAACAAGAGTTTTTGCATTTTATGCAAAAACTTTTTTAATTTTTGAGCAATATCGTTTGAAGCCTAAAGACAAAATCTCTTTATTCGCACCGTTAATAAATTGTAATGGAACCAAAAAATAAGTTCAACTTTCAATTCGAGTCTTTGCATTATTTCTTACGTAATGTAGCAAATAACATCAAAACTCCTGATAGCATTTATCTGTTAGAAAAGAACAAAGATAGTTATAGAGGAATTAGCTATAAACAAGTATTGGATGAAGCCAATGCCATATCTGCTTGGCTAATGGATAAGGGTTTAAAAAAGCAGGAGATGTGCGCTCTGCTTATAGAAAATTGCCCAGAATATATCATTTACGACCAGGCACTCATGCAATTGGGTTTGGTGAATGTATCTATTTATCCTACTTTGGCTGAAGGAGAAATAGAATACATTATCAATGATTCTGGGTCTAAATGTATTTTAGTAGGAACCCCATTTCTCTTAAAGAAAATTCAAAAAATTAGGGCAAAATGTCCAAGCCTAAAATATGTAATTTCAGCCTTTGAACCCAGCAAACCAGAAGAAGGTGTAATCTCTTACCAGCAACTTATTAAAGAAGGCGCTGCATTGTACCCACAATTAAAAGATGCCATTGAAGCTGCGCTAATAACCGTAAAGCGCGACGATTTAAGTTGTCTTTTATACACCTCGGGAACTACCGGCAAACCAAAAGGAGCCATGCTTACCCACGATAATTTCTTGAGTGACTTGGAAATGGCCTTGGAGTTAATTGATATAGTAGATAAGGATTATGTTTTCTTATCCTTCCTTCCGATGTGCCACGTGTATGAACGCACTGCCACGTACTATTTAAGCACTGTGGTTGGTACACAAATTGCCTTTGCACAAAGCCTAGAAGCGCTTACATCGAATATTCAGGAGGTAAAGCCAACTGCAATATTAACAGTACCTAGGCTTTTAGAACGCATTGAAGAAAGAGTAAGAAAAAATGTAACCTCTAAAGGTGGATTAAGCCTTAAAATATTTAATTGGGCTGTTGCCCAAGGGGAGCAACGCAGGTTCTTAAAAGAAGCAGATAAAACGCCAGGTCCATTGCTTTCTTTAAAGTTAATGATTGCCGAAAAATTGGTTTTTTCTAAAATAAAAGAGAAGCTTGGTGGCAACATGAAAATTATGATTAGTGGTGGAGGCGCCATGCCACAGCACGTGGGCGAATTCTTTGGCAACATTGGAGTTTTAGTTTGCGAAGGTTATGGTTTAACAGAAACCTCACCTTTGGTTACCGTTAACGAGCCCCATAGACAAGTATTTGGCGCGGTAGGTAGAGTGGGTAGATTAAATGAAGTTGCCATTCAAAACCCAGAAACCAAAGAGATTATTACCATTCAAACTTTCGATTCATTTAAGCCAGATTTTGAAAGCCCAGAAGGTGAAATTTTAGTTAGAGGAAGAAACGTAATGAAAGGCTATTGGAATTTACCAGAAGCCACAGCAGAAGCCATAGATCCAGATGGCTGGTTACATACAGGTGACGTAGGAAAGTTCTATAAAGGTTACCTTAAAATAACAGATAGGATCAAAAATATTTTGGTAAACTCTTTTGGTAAAAACGTTTATCCAACACCCATAGAAAACACCTATTTAAAGTCGAATCGTATAGAGCAAATCTTTTTAATTGGCGACAATCAAGAATACTTAACCGCCATTATTGTTCCTTCCAGAGAAGAAATAAAAGAGGTTTTTGGGTTTAAAGAAGATTACTTTGAGGCTAGTGATGATTTTATACGCGAAGAAAATATTAGAAAATGGATTGAGGAGGACCTAAATAAATATGCTAAAGATTTAGGTAAATTTGAACGCGTAAAACATTTTGCCTTAAAACGTAGGGTCTTTAGTTTAGACGCCGGAGAAATGACGCCAACGCAGAAAATTAAGCGCAAGATTGTAGAGCAGAAATATGCTGCAGAAATTAAAGGCATGTATGTAGCTGTTGCAAATTAGGCCTTTTCCATCTTCACGTGCTCAATACCTGCCTCCCAAAAGTTATCTCCTTTAGGTTTGAACCCAAATTTGGCATATAAGGGCGCAGCTTCTAACTGAGCATGCAAGTAAAGTAATTTACCTGCGGCATTTAATTCTTGGGTTAAGGCTTGAACCAAAGCTGAGCCTATACCCTTATTTCGGGCTACTGCTAAAACAGCAAAGCGCTCTAGTTTAATCCCCTTTTCTGTTTCACGCCACCTAGCAGTGCCCACAGGTTCTCCATCCAATAAGGCTAGGTAGTGAATTGATTCCTCTTCATGTTCCCATTCCAATTCTTCTGGGCAATTCTGTCCAATCACAAAAACCTCATGCCTAATGGCCCAAGCGGTTTTTTGCTCGTCCTCGTTTTTTATTCTATTAATTGATATTTGCATCGGTTTAAATTTATAGGTTATTCTAAAAAAATGTATGTTTGCGCCAAATAATTCAACAACTTATGACAAAGATAGCAGAATTACTAGGTGCTAGTGCAGATACCCTGCTGAACCACGAGTGTAAAACCATTTCAAAAAATCAGTTGCATTTACCGGGAAACGATTTCATTGACCGTGTTTTTATGCAAAGCAATCGTTCTCCTCAAGTATTAAGAAGCCTTGCAGATTTGTATGGCCATGGAAGATTAGCAAATTCTGGTTACGTTTCTATTTTACCAGTTGACCAAGGAATTGAGCATAGTGCAGGTGCCTCTTTTGCTCCAAACCCAATCTACTTTGATCCAGAAAATATTGTTAAATTGGCTATTGAAGGTGGTTGCAATGCGGTTGCTTCTACTTATGGTGTTTTAGCAGCTTGCTCTAGAAAGTATGCCCATAAAATTCCATTCATTGTTAAATTAAACCACAACGAGTTTTTAAGTTACCCAAATAAGTTCGACCAAATTATGTTTGGTTCTGTAGAAGAAGCTTGGAACTTAGGAGCTACCGCTGTTGGTGCTACCATCTATTTTGGTTCAGACGAAAGTGGCCGCCAAATACAAGAAGTAGCAGCAGCATTTGAACGTGCGCATGAATTGGGCATGGCTACTATTTTATGGTGCTATACCCGTAACAATGCCTTCAAAAAAGACGGTGTAGATTACCATACTTCAGCAGATTTAACTGGCCAAGCCAACCATTTAGGGGTAACTATCCAAGCCGATATCATTAAACAAAAATTACCTACCAATAATGGCGGTTATACTGCCCTTAACTTTGGTAAAACACATAGTAAAGTATATACCGAGTTAAGCAGCAACCATCCAATTGATTTAGCGCGCTACCAAGTAGCCAATTGTTATATGGGTCGCCAAGGTTTAATTAACTCTGGCGGAGAAAGCAAAGGAGCCTCAGATTTAGCAGAAGCCGTAACAACCGCGGTGGTTAACAAACGTGCAGGTGGCCAAGGATTAATCTCTGGTAGAAAAGCCTTCCAAAAGCCCATGAATGAAGGTATTGCTTTGTTAAATGCTATTCAAGATGTGTATTTAGATAGCAGTGTAACTATTGCTTAAGTAAACATATTTCAATAAAAAGCCCTGTGTTATTGCTAACACAGGGCTTTTCTTTTGTACGCAATTCCAAACCTATCTCCTCACTTCAACTTTTAATCTATAGGTTTGGTTGTTCTCGGTTTGAACCAAAAGAAAGTAAATTCCTGGTGTTAAATTTTCGGTGTTTATTTGGGTATTACCCATTGTGCTTTCACTCAATTGTTCCTTACCTAAATTATCATATAATTTTATTTGAGCTCGTAAATCCTGCGGCAAATCAATAAACAATTTTGAGCTTAGTGGATTTGGATAAACACTAATTTCATTAAAAAACATTTCTTCCTCACCTACGGCAGCATCAATGGTAATAGGCAAACTTATGGTATCTCCCACACATGGCCCATTATTGGTTTCTATCACTTTTAAATTGGTGGTGCCTTTGCTTGTCCATCGTATATTTATGGTATTACTTCTGCTTGTACCAATGCCATTATCATAAATCCATTGGTAAGTAGAACCATTGGTAAAAGGAACACTATAGGTGGCCAACTCTAATCGCCTAACATTGGTGCTTCCAGTTATTGTTTTAACATCAGGATTAGCAATAATATAAACTCTATTTACTGCTTCACTAGAGCATACACCATTACTTAAAGTAAGTTTTACATCAAAATAATTCTTAGGGCCAAAAACAAAACTTATGTTTTCTGTTTGGTTAGAACCATAAATCCCGTTGTCAAAATCCCATATTCTGCTAACACCAGGAACTGTAGTTGTATCTTTAAATACAAAAGAGTTCCCTTTATTACACTGTATAGTTTGGTTCATTGTAAAGCCAGCCTTAAAATCACAAGGCCCAGCCACTGGTAAATCTATATGAATTCGGGCAAGAAAAAAATCATAACCCAAGCCTGGTTTTTTCTCAACATAGGCGCCAGGAGTGCTTAACAATGAATCTGAAATTGATACACCAGAAAGCAAAATCTTGTACCTAGACCAAGCATAAACACCCGACAATAAATCAAAGTTGTTTCCACCAAAATAACTAGCATACTTAATGGCACCATCAAGACCCATTATGCCATAAAAACCATCAATAGCATCTGTCATTGCTGGCTTTACAGCATCAACAGAACTTATTTTAATTTTGCTATAAGTATATCCTCCAAAAATGAGGTGACCATCATTAATGTATCTGATAACTCTGCAAAGATCCTGATTTTCTCCACCAAAATAGGTTGACCATAACAATGCTCCAGAAGTATCAAAAGACAATAGCATTGCATCGCGTTGATTGGGAGATTGGTGCACAGTTTGATAAGCACCAGGAGTAGCAATACTATCTATAGAGAAGGTTTCGCCAACTATAAATAATTTGCCAGCACCGTCAGTGGTAATATCATAAAACTGATCAAACAAGGCAGTTCCAAAGAAGGTAGCATAACGCCTATTTCCAGTACTATCAAAAATAGCAAAAATACCATCCATTGAGCCAGGTGCCTGTATAGTTTTATAAGCATTGGCAGAGGCCAAACCAGTTTGCGAAGGCGTATATCCGGCCATGTAAATATT
The DNA here is from genome assembly GCA_018883485.1 of Bacteroidota bacterium. Classification (GTDB taxonomy): domain Bacteria; phylum Bacteroidota; class Bacteroidia; order UKL13-3; family UKL13-3; genus B1. The sequence goes on along the minus strand of VEQB01000001.1, from coordinate 20,166 downwards.
ACCACTAGCATCTGTTGTAATTTTAGCATATTGATCTCCGGCAGGCCCGCCATAATAGGTAGACCATATGGGAAAGCCCTTAGAGGTGAACCTAGCTAAATAATAATCCGTTGATCCAGCATTTGTAGGCTGAAATCCTAGGGAGGCCAGCGGTAAATCAGTTGAACTGGTTTGTCCAACAATAGTGATTTGGCCATTTAATGGGTCTATAGTCATCCCTGATGCTTGGTCGTTATTTGAACCACCAAAATAAGTACCCCATTTAAAAATACCACTGGTATCAAAGGCGCTAATAAAAGCATCATAGGAATTTACCTGAACCAAATTAGGTTGATAGCTGCCTAAACTCGTAATTCCTGTGCTTGAATTTGAATGCCCATGTAATATCAATTCTCCAGAGGCATTTATACGGAAACCACTACAAAAATCAGCTCCTGAACCTCCATAATAAGTTGCCCAAACCAATATCCCATTCTTTGTAAATTTTGCCATAAAAACATCCTGACTTCCAGCTAAAGAAATCTGATGGGCACCTGTGGTGGCAATGTTGGGAGAAGAAGTAGAGCCAACTATATAGATATTACTATCTTGGTCCGATTGCATATCAAAGAGCTGTTCTGCACCAGAGCCTCCATAATACGTGCTCCAAACCAAAGGATCAATTACTAAGGTTTTGGTATAATCATAAGCCTCCAATTCAAAGCCTATTCTATTTTTCTTAACAACATAATTGACCTTTACTTCTTTTTTCTCTGACTCTCCAGAACTTAATAAATAACTCTCTGGTATTCTCTCTTTAATGGCTTCTTTGCCAGCCATTATAATTAACTCACCATTGCTATTGGTTTTACAAGAATTGGCTCCTTTGGCTACCAATTGAATATTGGCAGGATTTGCCCCAGGATGAACTATAAAATTGTATTTAAAAGCAGTCTCACCCTCTCCACTGAAGCATTCTAAATCTATACCATTGAAAACATTTTCATAAACAACTTTCTGAAAAGTGCTCGCACTATAAGACTTTGTAGGGTCTTGCTTACTTAAATACTGCAAAATGCCTGGATTCTTATTACTGGCATAAATCTTAATTCCAATATTTGCATTAACAAACTCCAAATCTACCCTTCTTATCTTACCTTTTTCCTTTAGCTCATAGCTAATGCCAGTGGTTTTTAATTGAACCAACAGGCCCTTACTTTGTAAAACAAACTTTAAATTATTAACCGAGTTTCCATTCTGGTTATGAAACTGCCCCACATTTTCTATAAAGCTAGGCTTAAGTGAAGGATTAAAAGCCGCTACTTTCTCAAATAAAAAACAAAAAGTGAATGCAAAAATGGTGGCGTATATTTTCATACTTATATATTTGGAAGCTAAATTAAGCTACATTATTCTTAATATTTTGCTAAAGCTAATAAAAAAAACAGGCATTATTGGTGATGGATACCAATAATGGCTTTTTAATTTAAATAGATAAGAATTACTTCTTAGCAACTGGTCTGTTGAACTCAGCATTTAGTAATCAAATAAGCCAAACCTACACAAAGTAAACATACTAAGATAAATTTTATAGGCTTAGGAAATTGCATGGTCAAAGGTATCTAGTAAAATAATAACAAATTGTGACAAAAGTCACTAAGTTAAAATTTCTATAAACAATCCATGGTTATGACTTGGGGTTGCAACTTACATTTTCCCTGTACCTCACCAATTCAAAATCTTTTAATAACTCCTTCACCTTTGTTTTAAACTCCTCTTGTTCTGCTTGGGTAAGTTTAGAAAAATCGAAACAATAATCTATTTCTCCTTCCCTACCCCAAGGCAATGTTTGGTAAGGGTATTTTTGGTTATCGTTCTGAGCCAAAAAATTGCGAAAGGTTTGCTTTGCCTTTATATCGGTGCCAGAGCCTTTGCTAATAAAGGAAACCCTAAACGTTGCCGCAATTGGTTCAACCCTACTTTTCTCTTGCTTCTCCTTGTTAGATTTCTTTGTAAACATTTTGCAAGCATTAAAACTAAGCAAAATGCAAAGCATACAAATTAAAGATATTCTCATATTGGCTATTGAATAATAAGTTTTTTAGTAAATTGAAATTCTTCGCTTCTGTAGCTTACAAAATAGGTTCCAGCCTTGAGTTGAGCAACATTTATAGTAAGCTCTTGTTCTGAAGATGTGCTCATTTCTATAACCGTTCTTCCTAAAATATCTACTACCATTATTTGCGCATTTTTATGCTTAGTGCTTGGCATTTTAAGCGTAACAAAATCATGAGCTGGGTTAGGATAAATAGCAATAACCTGATCTATCAATTCTTGGTTCAAGCCATTTACAGGATTGCATGCAGTGGAGTTTAATAATTGTGCGCGCAGACTATTAAGGCTAGCTCTCATTCTATTGGCTTGACCCGAGGTAAATATACTCATACAATTGTCATCTGTATAATCTAAGAAATTCATATACATTTCTCCGTTTGCACCCGCTCCGCAAGCATTATTGGCATTGTAGGGAAAGCTTGGACAATCATAATTTGCATCTTCTGCAGGTTCGGTATCGCTTACAAAATCGTTGCCACAAAAATCATCGCCCCAAATATGGTTTAAATAAAGCCAATGGCCTATTTCGTGCGTGGCAGTTCTGCCTTTGGCATTCTGACTATAATCTCCAGATCCAGCAGTGCCAATAGTTCCAAAGGCTTCATGCCTAATCACTATCCCATCTAATTGTGGGTCGGCAGCTAGTTCATCAGGAAAGGTGGCAAATCCTAGGGTTTCATCGGCCAAGCTTACCACCCAAATATTTAAATATTTATAAGGATCCCAATTGCTCTTACCGCCGGCATTAGTGAATTTGATTTTATCCCAATCCTTTTCAATCCAACTAGGCATAGCGGTTTGTGTTCTGGTTATTCCATTAGTTGCATTTCCAGAAGGATCTCTTTGGGCTAAACAAAACTCAAAACCTACATCTGCAGCCTTGCTTGCAAATGGATGATTGGGGTTTAGCGTATCTGTATTTCTTTTTCTAAAGTCCTTATTCAGAACTGCCAATTGTGAAAGTATTTGCGCATCAGAAATGTTTTGCGTTGCATTGTTCCAGATAACATGCACCACCACCGGAATAGTAATAACATTGTTCTTTTTATGTAAAGAATGCGCATTACTAGCAAGGTAAAGTTGTAAACTTTTCTCTACTTCTTGGTTATGGTTTAAGGCCCCTTGTTTTTTTTGCCAGTTGGCACTTCTATTAAGGTAGCTACCACATTTATTTTGTTGGGCAGTTAAAGAAAATGTACCTGAGAGGATACAAAGTAAAGTTAGAAGAATTTTAGGATGCATAGAATTTAACATAGAATAGATTTCAAATAAACCACTAATTTTAATTTTAAAAGCATTAAACGTAAAAATAAGCTCAGCATTTTGGCAATTGCCAATATTGATATTCAGGCACTTTAACACAAACTAGGTAGGCAAATCCTCAAAAAGGATAAAAAATGTTGTAAAAAGCACTAAAAACTATACTTTTGCACTCCTCTTCTCGTAAAAAAAGAAGAAAAGGTGCGGTAGCTCAGTCGGTAGAGCAGAAGACTGAAAATCTTCGTGTCGGGGGTTCGATTCCCTCCCACACCACAAATAAAAAACATAAAGCCCTGAATATTAGTTTATTCAAGGCTTTTTTGTTTTTAATACTGAAACTTTTGGCTATCAGGTAATTTTTTTGGTTATAAAATTGAAGCACTAGTCCAAATTTCCTTAAAATGGATTTGAAGTTTTATAAATAAACGTTAGTTCTAAGTTTCTCTTAAATTACAACATTAATTTCTACGTGTTCAAACTGTTTTAGGAAAATATAATTTGTATTGTATTCTGAATCAAATTTTTCTTTGCTTATAAATAAGAGCTTAAAAAACGTGAAGAGATTTATGAGGGGCGGAATAATGGTCCAACAGAACAAAATTGAAAGGATAGTAAATGCTGGCACCCCTAAATACCACGATTGTATTCCCAACAAGGGTATCGTTAAAATTATGGCTGTTTTTTTGTTTTTTAATCTTTTCTCTGCTTCCTCTAAATTAGATTGAACATAATTTTTAAGGTTCTCATTAAACTGCCTTATTTTTAATATTAACTCGCTTCTTTTTAATTTAAATAAATCAAAAATTTTATCCTCAAAAGAATTATCAATTAAACTAAGTCCAAGTTCATATTTGTTACTAAACAAATTAATCACATCTACAATGTTGTTAAGTTCATTTAATGTTTCTTCACCTTTAAAATTGAATAGAGAACTAAAACTATCAATCATTAAAATTAATCTTGTGGTATTTGCTTTGTTTGTTGATACAAAATCAATTTTTTCAATTTCCTTATAAATTTTGATAGAACTACTGTCGCTAGATTTAATTCTTCCTTCATATTTTCCTTTATTATTGGTAATATTATAAGAATTTGAACCCTTTAATATTTGATTGGCGCCTGCTCGCCCAAATTCTCTCCCAAACTGATTTGCAGCACCTTTTAAAATTTGTTTTATCATTTCTTTAATTGCACTAAATACCCATGCAATTTTACTACAAAATTTCACCATTCCAAGTCAGGGAATTGCATTTACTCCAATTCACTTCTATCCATTGGATCAACCATAGGCTCTGCATTTCTTAAGCCCTTGTCTTTAGCACTTTCATTTTGGGCAGCCAAGGTTAAATGATCTGTACGTGTGGTTTGTAACCAGAGATTGCCAGACAGATGAAATACTTGCACAGAAGCTTTAAAATCGTTAGAAAAGCTGTTCTCCAGTTCGCTTACTGTCATATCTTCGCTCAGCTGCAAAACGCCTGGTTTAAAATTGGTATAAACCTCTCCTAATATTTCCTGCGAATTAAGGGTATTCTCTTTAAGAGAGCCTTCGCCTTGCTGATGACCATCTTTATAAAACTCGATTTTTAAAAATGGAAAATACTTGTGAAATGCTTGCTGAATTTCAGCTATCGTGCTGCTGGCTTCAATGTTAATTTTCATGTGATTATAATTACCTGAGGAAGATAACCAAACCATTCATTAAAAAATATGATTTAATGACGAAAAATCATTGAAAATTATTAATACTATTTCCTAATGCAACCTTTAAACCGAGATTAAAACCAACTGACTTATGGTGAAAACCGCCTGAAGTACTTCCAACCTCATAAAAAAACTCTTCAACTAAACCTTTTTGATAATTGACATTAAAAGTCAAATACACCTGACTTAGTAATTTATATTCCGCACCCAGAATACCCATTAATGAGATATCTATTGGCAAATCAGTTTCTGTGGTTTCAAGAACTAAATCAACACCACTACGACTCCCAAAAGCTTCATAAGGAATTTTAGTATAAGATTGAATTTTATACCCTGTATTTGCACCTAAAGCAACTGTCATTTTAATGTCGCGACCAAATTTGTAACCAATACTTACTGGCAGTGCAAGATATTTATAAACATTCTCAATTGAACTATTTGGATCTACAGGAACAGAATAATAAGTTTCAAATTGACCATAACCAATAAATCCCTTTTGAATAAAACCCAAACCCGAATTAATAGTTAATCCGTTCTTAAATCCAAATTCATACGTTAGACCATAAGCAAAACTTTCTAAACCTTTTGTTTTTAATACTTCATTTTCAATCGGATTATAGTCAGAAATATTTAACCCCATTTGCATGCCAAAATAATGGCTTTGGGACCAAGAAGAATAAGGCAAAGCCAAAACTAACACAAAAAAAAATTACTACCCTTCTCATATTTTAATAACGAATTTAAAAATAAACGTTGAATTTCAAAACTTATATTTGCCAAACCAACTATGAATAACAACGACATTTTACGCCGCTTGCGCTTTACATTTAGCTTTAACGACACCCAAATGATGGCACTTTTTGCAGATGGAGGGTTGGTTGCCAGCAGAGAGCAGATAAGTAATTGGCTCAAAAAGGAAGACGACCCAGAATGTAAACCTATTTATGATATAGATTTAGCTGCTTTTCTAAACGGATTAATTATTCAAAAAAGAGGCAAGAAGGAAGGTGAAGTACCAAAGCCCGAAAAAAGCTTGAACAACAATATCATTTTTCGCAAGTTAAAAATAGCCTTGAACCTAAAGGATGAAGACATTCTTCAAATACTAGCATTAGCAGATTTTAATTTTAGCAAACACGAACTAAGTGCGCTATTTCGCAAGCCAGAACAAGAACAGTTTAGAGTTTGTAAAGATCAAATTTTACGAAATTTTCTAATGGGTTTACAACTTAAATTTCATGCAAAACCTAAAGATTGAAACTTGGGTTAACCTTAATTTCATATTTGCTTAACAATTATACAACCTCCTTGCAGCTACTTTTGAATTCGGAATATTAGCATTCCATTTTTTGGAAAAAAGGAAACTATATCTTGCCGTTATTTCGGATGTTCATTTGGGCACATACGGCTGCCGCGCTAAGGAACTCAACCGTTACCTTAAATCAATAGACCCAGAAATCTTAGTACTAAATGGAGATATAATTGATATTTGGCAATTTAGCAAAAGCTACTTTCCAGATACACACATGAAGGTAATTCATCGTATCTTTAAATTGCTTGCCAATGGCACTAAGGTTTATTACCTAACCGGAAACCACGATGAAATGGTTAGAAAGTTTGGAGATTTAAATTTAGGAAACCTAACTATAGACAATAAACTCAAGTTAGATATTGATGGTAAACAAGCATGGATTTTTCATGGAGACATATTTGATATTACCATGAAACATTCTAAATGGTTGGCAAAACTTGGTGCAGTAGGTTATGATACGCTTATAATTATCAATTCATTTATTAACTTTCTAAGCCAAAAATTGGGTCAAGGCCCCATTTCACTTTCTAAAAAAATAAAGAATAGTGTAAAAGGCGCCATTAAGTTTATTAGTGATTTTGAACAAACAGCTACCGACATTGCTATACAAAATGGGTATGATTATGTAATTTGCGGCCATATACACCAACCTGCTATTGCAACTTATACTAATGAAAAGGGAAGCGTTCTCTATCTTAATTCTGGGGATTGGATAGAGAACTTAACTGCTTTAGAATACGTAGATGGAAATTGGTCGTTGTACAACCATCAAACCGATTATGTGCATCAAAAAGAACCCGATTTGGAAGAGTCGCAAAAACTAGATCTTCCCCATATGAACGCACTCTATGAAAATATTATACGCCATACAGGGGACCGGTAATGGTCATCTAAGTAGGGCTAGAGAAATCATTCCCCATCTACTTCAACATGGCGAATTGGATATATTGGTAAGTGGCACACAAGCTAACGTTTCGCTAACCCAACTCATAAAATACAAAAAACATGGTTTAAGTTTTAGCTTTGGTACACATGGAAATGTTAACCTGTTAGCCTCTATAAAGGAGTTCAAACCTATACGCCTTTTGAAAGATATACTCCACTTTCCAATAGAGAACTATGATTTAATTATCAATGATTTTGAACCTATCACAGCGTGGGCCTGTAAGATTAAAAAGAAACCTTGTATTGCGCTGAGTCATCAAGCCTCCTTTCTTTCGGATAAATGTCCACGACCTATAAACAGAAACTGGTTTGGCGAGACAGTACTTAAAAATTATGCTCCAGTTAAGCTAGCCATAGGATTTCACTTTGAGCGTTTTGATGATTTTATTTATACCCCAGTTATTAGAAGTGAGATTAGGAATAGAGAAATAGGCAATAAAGAGCATATTACAGTTTACTTAACTGGGCATAGCGATGCCGCCATACTTAAGCATTTATCACCTATTAAAGATATACAATGGCAAGTTTTTTCTAAAGAAGCTAAAGTTTCCAAAAGGCATGAACATGTTCATATTTTCCCAATAGAAAATGAAGCATTTACAAAAAGCCTAGCCAGTGGAAACGGGCTACTAACTGCTGGCGGATTTGAGGGTCCTGCTGAAGCAATTTTCCTAAAAAAGAAAGTATTTGCTATCCCTCTTTATAACCAATATGAACAACTATGTAACGCCGCAGCCATGAAACAAATTGGTGTTACCGTGGCAAACAAATTAAATTCGGATACCATTCCTATCTTACAAAATTGGGTGTTAAATGGTAAAGCAATTGAGGCAAACTATCCAGACCAAACAGGAGCGATTATAGAAAAAATTGTTTCAAATTTTAAGGATAAAGTATTCCGTTAAAGCTTATTTATGCTTCTCATAAGATTGAATCTCATCATGAAAATATTCTAAACTCACCCCAGCAGCTTTAAACATACTTTCGCTTTCTACGCCTGCATGGTACTTCCTTTCGCACACCACGCGCTTAATTCCACAGTTAATAATCAACATGGCACAAACCCTGCAAGGGGTCATGCGGCAATATAATGTTGAACCCTCTAAGGCAACTCCGCTCTTAGCTGCTTGGCAAATGGCATTTTGTTCTGCATGAACCGTTCTTACACAATGCTCTGTGATGCTATCATCTTCATGAATTACCTTTTTCATTTGGTGTCCCACATCATCGCAATGCGGTAAGCCAATGGGCGAACCTACATACCCTGTTACCAACAACTGATTGCCTTTTGCGATTACACAGCCACTTCTACCGCGGCCACAAGTTGCGCGTTTGCTAATGGCATCCATTACTTCCATAAAATATTCATCCCACGAAGGGCGAACATATTTTTCTGTAGTTGTACTCATACTTATAACTTATTAATTACGGCATCGAGTTGTTGAAATAGCTCTTCAAAAGTGCCATTGTTGTTAAAGTTAAAATCAGCCAAAGCCATACAAGCGCTTAGGTTCTGCTTATTAGGGTCGGTTGCTGTTAACTCTCGTTCTTCATTTGCTTCAAATACTTCATAAGGGATTTTATCAGTTTCAGAACCACGCAGCACGATGCGATTGTAACGTATTTTTCTTTCCGTATCTACAGAGAATAAAGTAAAGTTTCCCTTAGCCTTTAAAGCGGTAATTTCTCCAACTGTTCTAATACTTTCTATAATACAATTGGTGCCACTTGCCGAAGCTTGAGCAAACAATTGTTCTGCAATAAAGCTAGGGCCATTTGCTGCCCTCAATTCATTTGCGGTATGGGTAAGGCTATCTCTATTTACTTCTATGCCTTTAGCCTTAATCAATTCTATTAAATAGCTGCGTACAGAATAATGTTTGAACCCATAATTTGACACAAGGTATTCAACAATAGTTCCTTTTCCTGCGCCAAGCGTTCCGGTTATGCCAATAATTTTCAAGGTATTTGTTTTTCACAAATTGAAGCACATCTGAGCGAAAAAGCAAATAGAATTAGAGAAAAACCTAAACGTTGCCCTCACTAAAACTAGAAATAGAAATGAACATAAATAAAAAAGGGCAATTAGAATTAACTAATCGCCCTTTTTTAATATTTAAAAATCTAAATTATTCTTTGATAATTTTCTTGAAAGTAGCTACACCATTGATAGTAGCTTTAACAGTATAGAAACCGTTTGTTAAGCTAGCAATATCAAGGTTTACATCATTGGTATTTGGTGATGCTGTTAATACAACCTGACCTAAAGCATTGTAGATAACAACACTTTGAATTTCTTTAGTGGTATGAATAGTTAACGAATTGCTTGCAGGATTTGGATAAACACCCATTACTTCTTTTTCGATAGAAGCAATGCCTGTTGCAGGCTTTTTGCTAAATAATACGTTATCTACATATATGATTGAAGTACCTGCAGGCGCACTTGCAAAAACAAGTTGAGCGATATTGGCTTTAGTGGTAAGGCCACTCATACCTGAAATTGCTGCTGAAACGTGATTCCAACCATTTAAAGTAGGTGTTACAGTGGTTTCATGTTCTTTGTCATCACCACCACCAAAAGCACCATCAGCACCAAAATCTACCAATTTGAATCTAAGTGATGTAGAATTTGGGGTCCAAACATCAAATTCAAATGAATCCATTGCAGTAATGTTAATTTGATTGGCAACCATTTCAACACCAACAAAATCCAATGCAGTGTATTTTTTAATGTCATCAGTTCCAATTTTCATTTCGGTAAGTGTAGCTGCAGACCATGAAGTTCTCCAAGTATCTACAGTTACATTTGTGTAAGCGTTACTAAACAAAGAAATAACATCAGCAGCAGGTTTAGTAGGTGTTGGCGCAGCAACAGTTGGTTCAGCCAATACAGGAGCTTTACTAAATATGATATTATCTAAATAAACAACAGAGGTACCAGCAGGTGCACTAGCAAAAATGATTTGTGCAATATTTGATTTAGTTGTTAGGCCAGTCATATTTGCTATTGGCACTGCCACATGAAACCAACCATTAATAGTAGGAGTAACAGTAGTTTCGTGCTCTTTGTCATCACCACCACCAAAAGTTCCATTTGCACCAAAATCTACCAATTTGAACCTAAGTGAGGTAGAATTTGGAGTCCAAACGTCAAATTCAAACATATCCATAGCGCTAATGTTAATTTGATTAGCAATTGTTTCGATACCAACAAAATCTAAAGCAGAATATTTTTTTACAGAATCAGATCCTATTTTCATATCTGTAAGGGTACCATTAGACCAGCTTGTTCTCCAAGTATCAACAAGAACATTGTTATATGCACCACTAAACAATGAAATAACATCGGCTGCAGGTTTAGTAGGGGCCATTGCAGACACAGTTGGTTCAGCTAAAGTACTTCCTGCATTAAACGTAATATTATCGAAATAAGAAACAGTAGTATCAGTTCTATCTGCAGCACCAGCATAAAAATCTAGGAATACTACAATTTGGGTAATGTTAGATGCCTCTGGCGTACCAATTTTTGATGTGAAATCAAATGTTAATTCTTCCCATTCATTGATTTTGGTGTTAGCAACTTTGATTTCCTGGATAGCTGAATTATCATTTTTTGCGAATTTAATTCCAACATCGCTAATTTTACTTTTATAAACCATCATCTTAACAATAGCGTTTGAGGCAGTTAAAGTAAAAGTACCAATATCTGGAGTTGCTCCTTTAGCGGACTCACATCCTGCCCAAGGCTTACCACTTGGTAATGCGGTGAATTTTGCAACATTGCTCGATGTGTTTGGCGCAGAAGCGCTAGGGTTACTAACAATTTGTAATGTTGGATTAGAAGCATTTTCAAATATTGTCCATGTCCAAGCAGCGCCTTGTCCGCCTGGCTCAAAGTTAATTGGGGCGTTTTGAGAAAATCCAATACTTGCAATAAGTATGAATAAACTTGTTGTAATGATTTTTTTCATATTATAAACTTATTATTAATTTAATGTTGCAATTTAAATAAAATACTTAAAGTAAAAAATACTATAAGTACTTTTACAATTAATAAAAAACATCTTCTTAATTTGCGCTATGAAGTTTCCCAATTCATACTACATATCCGACTATAAATTACCTATAAACGATTACTTTGTTTTTGGCTTATCAGTTGATTGTGTGATATTTGGATATCAAGAAGGTGAGATAAAAGTATTGCTGGTGCAAAGAGGTTTGGAGCCATTTAAGGGGAATTGGGCTTTAATAGGAGACTTAGTAGAGCCAAAGCAAAACTTATGTGATGCCGCTAACAATGTGTTGGAGAAGCTCACTGGATTAAAAAACATTTACCTAAAACAATTTTTCGCTTTTGGAAGTGTAGATAGACACCCGCTTGACCGGGTGGTTACGGTGGGTTATTTTTCATTGGTAAATAGTATGGATTATAAACCTATTGCATCTTCCTGGGCAAAATCTGCAAGATGGTTTAATATTAATGACCTACCAGAATTGGCTTTTGACCATCACACTATTTTACTAAAGGGAATAGAGACTTTAAAGGATGAGGTTAGACATAAACCCACTGGTTTTGAATTACTACCTCCCAAATTTACCCTTCTAGAGCTTCAATTATTGTATGAGGCATTACTTGGATACAAGTTTGACAAGTCGAATTTTAGGAAAAAGATTATAGAGATGAACATTTTAAAGCCCTTAAAAGAGGCTAAAGAAAATGTTTCGCACCGGCCTGCTCAACTATTCGAATTTGATGAAAAACGTTATAGAGCATTAGAAAAGGAAGGCTTTTCTTTTGAGCTATAAAATATTACTTCTCAAACACTAACTTAGGGGTCCTATCTGCTTTAAAAACGCCCCAATGTTTTTCAGGCTCCATTGGATCGGATGATCCTTTCCAATTTTCATCAAAGGCTTCAAAAAAGAAAGTTAAAATATTATTTTTCTCAGACCAGTGCATCAAATCTTCGTAATACATTTTCTGATTTTCTTCATTAACATGCTCCGTATTAATCCCTCTTCCATGCGAATTGGTAGCCCACCCGGCTTCTGTTATTACAATAGGAATTTCAGGGTAATGATTAGCCACCGTCTCGTAATTTGCTATTGTATAATCAACAGCTTCATGTATGTGTTTGTATTCCCAAACGGGATAGGTGTGTATTGAAATAAAATCTATATGGGCTACAAGTGGTTTGAGGTAATTTAGCCATGGAACATAGTTCTCGCAAAAAGTGATGGGTTGTTTAATATTTTGTTTCACTTTTTTGGCAAATTCTATGACACGATTGACTGGCACATAATGATCTGTCCAATCTACACAAGCTTCATTCCCTAAAGAAACACAAAAGATAATTTCGGGGAATTGGTTCGACCAGTCTATTAATCGTTCTATTCTTTGATTGTTAATTTTAATGTTTTCTATTAGCTGCTCCTCCTCATAAATGCCACCGCCCCAAGGACAACCATAATTATTCATTTCTGCTACAATGTAAGCACCAAGCATTACTTTAAAGTCTAGTTTCTCGTTTTGAATAACTTTAATTACAGTTAATGCATGCTCGTCACAATCATACAAGCGAAGATAATTCCAATGAGGCTTAAGAAGTAACAAATCTTCCTTTATCTCTTCATATGATGGAACAATTCCTCCTGGTTGTTGTCCATCTCTAAAACCAGAATAACAAATAGCTTTGGCAAATGGTAAATTAAACTGCTGAAAAAAACTATTCATTAAAATTTTATTTTTTCGTTTTTGTCCCACAATCCCCAATAAGCGCCAACATCACCTTCTGGCCCTACTTTCCACGACTCATCAAAAGAAGCAAAATAGAAACTCTCGATGTTATTGGCATTACACCAATTTTGGCAATCTATAAAATAGCGCATGGCATTTTCATTAGTGGCAATAGATGCCTTAAATGCACCTCCTTCGCTTGGCCAACCAGTTTCTGTAATGATTACGCGTTTACCTTGGCCAGCATGTTTTGCAGATTCATACATGCTTTTCATATGTTCAAAAGAATATTCTATTGGGCAACCTTCCCAATATGGATAGCAATTAGTTAAGATAACATCGCAAATTTCTGTAATTCTTGGTCTATGCGAAAATTCATAATAAGCATCTACATAACCTACAGGAATGTTGGGAATGGCATCTTTCACCCTTTGGATATAAGTTAATAATTGCTCTTCTGTCAAATCCTTTCTATACATCACTTCATTTCCTACAGCCGCAACATCAACCAAACCCTCTTTTGCCATAGCTATTAGTGCTTCAATTTCTCTTTCATTCAATTCCAAATCACCCCCTAACCAGGCTCCAACAAGTGTTTTCATGCCGTGTTTTTTAGCCACTCTAGGTATGTGTTCATTACCTTCAATGCAAGAAAATGAGCGCACCCATTTTGCATACGGTTTTAAAATGTTAATCCGTCTTTCAACTTGAGACTCTGTAATGATTGAACCCGGTTTTTGGCCATCTTCATAAATACTAAAACACATGCCATGGATGCCATTTTGCAAGGTTTTAATCCATAAACTTCTTAAATCATCTGTTGTAAGTTCTGAATAATTAATCCATTCAACTTCTAGTCTATTCTCTTGTTGCGAATGAAAATAATGCTCTTTATTTTCTGCGTTAAATAAATGACCTTCTCTGTATGACATATTCTATAGTTTAATTTTTATACTTAAATTTTTCGTTTTTATCCCATAACCCCCAGGAGGTTCCAACTTTACCTTCTTGCAAAACTTTCCATGATTCGTCGAATGAAGAGAAATGGAATAGTTCTAGGTTATTGTTTTTTGCCCATTGTTGTGAAATGATAAAATATTTCATTGCATTAATTCTTGATGGCACTGCATTATCAATCGTTTCGCCAAAACTAGGCCATCCTGCTTCTGTTACAATAATCCTTTTACCATTGCTTATTGCTTTAGTTACATCAAGCATATTAGTAAGATATGACATTGAATAATCAATAACTGCACCTTCCCAAAAAGGATAGAAATTACATAAAATCAAGTCGCACACATCTATCAGTTTAGGCCTTTCTATAAATTGATAATAGGCATCCACATAACCCACTTCAATATGAGTAGGAATGGAATTTTTCACTCTATTTATGTAATCAATCAATTCGGTTTCCGAAATTTCTCCTCTGTGCAATACTTCATTTCCAACAGCCGCAATATCAACCAATCCAGCATTTGCAAGTTTAATCAATGCATTGATTTCTCTCTCATTTCTCTCTTTGTCATTGCTTATCCAAGCACCCACAATCGTTTTAATACCTTTTTGATACGCTATTTCAGGTATAAACTCATTTCCTTCAGTAGATGAAAAAGTCCTGATCCATTTTGTATGCGGTGCAATAATATCTATTCGTTTTCTTATTTGTTCTGCCGATAAAATATCTCCTGCTTTTTGTCCTTCAATATAAGGGCTAAAGCATAAACCATGTAAGCCTTGATCAAATACTTCTGTAAACTTAGATTCTATTTCGGCTTCACTTTTAGTGCTGTAATCAATACCATTAATAATATTTAAATTTAGGTTTTGTAACAATGAATGTAGTTTGCCTTGCAAGTAAGGAGGAATATTTTTGTTTTTACGTTTATGTAATTCTGCGCTTATTTCTCTGGCTTTCTCTTCTGTAACATCATAATCTTTCATTACCCAAATGGCTATTAAGGTTCCTAAGATGGGTATTCCAGAGAAAAACAACCTTAACTCAAACATAGATTGTGCAGTTTGAGAATCGGCACCCGAATTAAATGCAACAAAAGATAAAATTAATCCGCTTAATAAACCAGCAATGGCTAGTCCAAATTTTACCATCCACCAATAAATAGCGCCAAAAATGCCTTCTCTTCTTTTGCCTGTATTTAACTCATCTATATCAATTACATCAGATGTCATAGACATCATGAGTGTAAACAAACTACCTATACCAAACGAGAAAAATGGTAAAGCAAAAATGAACAAATACGGCTTACCTGGTACAAACAAAAACCAGAATAGAATATATCCAATTATAGATATGAGCTGCGAGATAATGAAGGCTTTCTTTTTGCCCATTAATTTCGACATGCGAGACACAATTGGAATAACCAAAATGGTGGTGATAATGGCACCAATGCTTCCAAAAAGCGTTGGCCAAACACCAAAATTTGCGGGGTTTTCACTAAAGATAAAATACTTAATAATAAAAAAGGAAAAGCCTGCAACCGTATTAAATGCATTAAATATTAGGAAGGTAGCAATACATAATTTTCTGAAAGGTTCTATTTTTAAGGCATCTCTAAATCCTTCTATAATTTGGTCGAAACTAGAACTAATATTTTTTAAAGTTAAAGGTTCATAGTTTTCATTTAAAGTAGATTTACTATTAATAAAAATAGCGGGCACAGCAGCCAAAATAGAGCACCCGATAGCCACATAGACGGCAAGGGTTCGGGTGGCAATTTCTGTTGATTCAAAAAATCTAGGGTCGTACATAATTACCCAAAACCAAGGAGCAATTACCCAAGCCAATTGCCCAATAAGCTGCGCGGTGGCCATAATTTCGGTTCGTTCATGGAAATCATCGCTCATTTCATAGCCCATGGCAACATAAGGAACACTAAAAATGGTTAGTCCCAGAAAGAAAACTAATGACCAAATCAAGAAGTAAAAAAAGTTATAATTCACACTATTGGTTGCATATAACTGCCACATGGAAGCAAATGATAAGCCCATGATAATTGCGCCTATTAAAACATAGTGTCTTCTACGGCCCCATTTCGACTTAGTATTATCGGTTATAAAACCCATTATTGGGTCGGTTATCGCATCAAATAGCTTGGGCACAAAATAGATAATACCCAACATCCAACCCGGAAACCCAAGGCCTTCAATGAGTATTACTATAAAAATACCCAGGGCGGCCGGAAACATTTGATTGGCAAGCATACCCAAACCAAACGCAATTTTTTGCGATCTAGGAACTCTTTTTACTAATGTTTGGTTGGACATAGGTTTTATTGATTGAGTACTATTGTTTGTAATGCTTTCGAATCTATGCTAAGCGTTTGGGTTTGCTTATTTAAGTTGATGGTAATATTGTATTTCTCTTCAGTAGGATTAAATACCACTATGGCAATACTGCCATCCAAATTTTTGACTGCAGTGGCCATCACTTCTTTGTGGTTAATTTCACAAGCAATTTTAACAGCTCCAGGACGCATAAATTTACTAAAATGTGCCATTACATAATACAATGGAGTAAAGTAAACTTCATCTTTTTCTGGGCTTACAATTACAGGAGCAACACACCAATTTTTAAACCAATTAGGGCCTCCTTGTGTATCTAAAACCATATTCCAATCAATCCAGCCGTCCACATAATTGTTTAAACAACCAATGATATCTGTGGCATATCTATTAACCGGAGCATATTTTGGGTGTAAATGTTTATCCTTTTCACTTGCCCAATCCCATCCCCAATCCGTAGCTTCTTTTTGCCAATACCATTTGTCATCTTTCCATTTTGGCACTTCTGAATCTACACAGCCTTCGGTTTCAATTAAATATTTTTGTGGCGCTTTTTTATGTGCATATTGCAAGGCCTCAGGAAAATAATCGTAGGTACTTTCGTACCAATGAATGGCAGTACCAGCAAAATAGTTGGATGATTTTTCATCTCGGTACATTTCATCTACCCATTCTTTTAAGCCTGCTCTGTTTTGATCGTAGCCAAAAATTTTAACCTCACCCCAACCATCCTTTTCTAGTTTTGGACCCAAATGATCTTGAACAAAATCAGTCATTTCTTTGGGTGAAAATAAAGTGCTTTCCCAATTATTGCCATTTCCATGAGGTTCGTTAATTACTGTAACCCCCCAAATATCAATACCCTCCTTTTTATAGGCAGTTAAGTATTTAGAAAAATATAAGGCAAAAACATTATTAAACTGAGGCAACAGTGTTCCTCCTACATAACTTTTATTGTCTTTCATCCAAGGTGGGGCAGTCCAAGGTGAGGCAATAATTTTAAATCCATCCTTAGAAATTTTTTGCGCTTCCAGAATCATCGTAATTAAATCAGCTTTATCATCTTGTATGGTGAAATGTTTTAAGTCTAAATCATTCTCAACTTTGGCGTAAGTATAATTGTTTAAAGAAAAATCACAAGAGGCAATATGTGTTCTGGTTAAAGAATAACGTGCACCTTCTTCACTAAAATAGGCATCTAACACTTTCTTTCTATTGGCTGGGCTTAGTTTATTCAATAAAAAAGCAGAGGCTTCAGTAAACGACCCACCAAATCCAGTAATTTTTTGAAATTGCTTTTCAGGATCAACCTGAATAGTTAAAGTTTGGTCAGCGGTTTGAAACGCTTTGATTAAGGTAAGTGCATTGCCACTTTCAGAGGTTTCGTATACATTCATAATCATTTTTTCCTCATTTGAACATTGAATAAAAAACACACTAATCAATACCAATGATATAAAATTAAAGCAACAGAAGTGGGGTTTTATTTTTTTCATTTCTTATTTTTTAACCTTAAGGCAATTCAACGGTATAAATTAAATCCTCTTTTATGCCATTATAAGTTTTTTCAATTGGTCTACCATCTCTTGTCAAGTTTTTAAATGCGCCTTGATCCCACATTTCCCATAAAGTATTCTTGGCTTTTCCCTCAATGGTAAATAATCCAAAATGATTTTCAGAGCCATTGGGATTCTTAGAATCCTTCCACTTCTCGTCAAAAGCTTCAAAAAAGAAACAAGTGATTCTCTCTTTATTTGTCCATTCCCTCATCAATTGGTAATATCTAGCAGATTTATATTCATCACAAGCCTTCGACCCATCCTTTCCATAAAAGCCATCAGATTGAGTTGCCCAGCCCGTTTCACCAATATGAATAGGCTTTTCCACTCCAATTGAATGCATATAACTTTTTACACTAAAGTATTGTCCTTTTGCATAGTTAACAGAACGTACCATCAACGAATCAATTTTTTCCGTTTTGTTTAAGCTTTTTTCACTGGCTTTCAATCCCCAAAAAACAGGATTGTAATGTGTGTCATGCATGGGATAAGTATGAATAGAGACATAATCCACAGCTTGGTACAATTTCTTTAAATTATCAACATAATAAGAAGAATCTCCACCGCCCCAAGAAGCGAAATTATCAGAGGATGTAATCCATAAATCTTTGGGCAATCTGTTTTCTAGTTTTAACTGCTGTAAATGATTTACCCATTTTAAAATAATGTTTGGCGATACATAATAACTAGTAGCCCACTTCACCATAGCTTCATTACCAACAGATATTATTTTTACTATAGCTGGATATTGATTTGCCAATTGAACAGCTCTTGCAATTTCTTCAGCATTGGCTAATTCATTTTCCTTTTCATGATTGGGTTCAGCATTAGACCAAGCATTTTCACAATCTATCCAAGCTCCAAGCATTACATACATTTCAAAAGTTGGGTCTTCTTCTTTCAACGTTGTAATTGCCTTCAACAAATTATTTATTTCTGCATATTTGGTATTATAAGTTCGGAGTACTTTTGCACCCATAGCACGCATTATCCTCAAATCCTCTTTAAGTTGAGTTAGGGTAGGTTGTGTATCTCGAGAAATTGTTCTATAACCTCCATAACATAAAGCTATGTAGTTAGAATCTCCTAAGATTTGAGCGGCAGTTATATTAAACTCAGAATGATTTTCCTTATTGACGCCGTCTTGAAAATTGCACGCGCTTAGATTAATTATTATTAAGAGAAACAAAAAGTATTTCAAACTAAGCTTTGGCATACTATTACTTTAAAATAGACTTTTTAATATGTACAGTGATTTTAGCTATTTCTCCTGTTCTACAAAAAATGTGTGCGCTATTCTCCCTATTTAAGTAGAGAGCATTTTGCTTCATCAAAGTGCCATCTTTCATTTCAATTTCTAGGTAATTTTCATCAGACAAGTTATAAATTACAGGTAATTGGCAATAGGTAAAACAAATAGAACCTACAGGAGGAGCAAACGTTTTATGTTCTTTATTTAAGGTAACATAATTAAAAGTGCGTTCTTGAGTAGTAAACTCGTCTTTACGCAAAAGGCATGGGTTAAAATATAAACACCCATCAGCCACAAAAACTCCCAACTCACCAAATCTACTTAAAATATCTTCCTTTACCTGACCCGTCATACCCGGTTGTTGCGCACCTTTGTTTGCTGGTGTGTGCGAATATGGGTCGGTAGGGAATGCACCATATAGAGAAGGCGATTTATGTACACCAATTCCTGCATTGATTTCGTAGTAATGTTCTAAAAGTTTACCTATTACCTCGGCAGACTCATTTGCTTGTAAGGCTTGTAAACATACTTCTTGAACAGCTAATTGCAGCTTAGAAACCATATGCCAATAGATTGAGCCAAGCCCTTCGTAACCATAAAAGGTACCAGAACGACCTGTAAATGATTTATGATCAAACACGGCTTCAAAAACTTCTAACAGTGCCTGTCTTTCTTTAGCAATGAGTTCGCCATACTTCTGCTTGTCTAATTTTGCTATAGCATCACTCAAATCAGAGGCGTTTTTAAAATTGCCATTAAAATGGTATTCCCCTTTAATGTCTTGCTCAACTAATGATTTGTCTGCAGCAGCAAGCATCATTTGAATAAGCTTTGATTTTTCTATTGCATTTTTAGGTATGTTGTTTTTCTCTAAAAATTTAGGGAGATTTTTATTGGGATACAGTAAATAACTGTATTGATCTGGGCGGAAGAGTGCACTATGCTTCATGCTATCCAACAAGTTTATTGCCTCTTTAGGCGATAAATAGCCAGAGCTTAGCAC
>VEQB01000137.1 GCA_018883485.1 Bacteroidota bacterium | reverse complement strand
AGACCAAGAAGATAATTACTGGAAATCGGTTATTCGCCAGCTACTCTTGCGTGCCATGGTTACTAAAAATATAGAAAACTATGGTCTTTTATCTATTAATGAAGAAGGTGAAAAGTTTTTAAAGAAACCTACTAAGTTTGAAATGTCTGTAGATAGGAAATTTGAGAAATTTACCGACACCGATGAAGATGATGGTCAGGTAGAAATGGTATATGATGAAGAACTATTTGCCATTTTAAAAGATCTTTGTAAGAAAGTTGCCAAGGCAAAAAATTTACCGCCATATATAGTATTTCAGGAGCCGTCTTTACAAGAAATGGCCTTCAAATACCCAATTACAATGGACGAATTGTCTAAGATTGTTGGGGTAAGTTCTGGAAAGGCAATAAAATTTGGTAAGGAGTTTTTAGATGTTATAAAAAAGTATGTTGAAGAAAATAATATTGAACGTACCGAAGATGTAACTATTAAATCTGTTGTAAATAAATCTGCAAGAAAAATTGCCATTATTACCAATATAGATAAGCGTGTTTCTTTAGATGATATTGCTCGAGGTCAGGGGATTAAGCGTGATGAATTATTACAAGAAATTGAGAACATCGTTAATAGTGGAACCAAACTGAACTTAAGTAGATACGTTTCTGAATTAACCGACGAAGAAATTTTGGAAGAGGTTATGGACTTTTTTAGAAAGACAAATGACAATGTAATAGAAAGCGCTATGAAGGAGTATGGCGAAGAGTTTAGCAAAGATGAATTGCATTTAATGCATATTCATTTTGTAAGTGAAATGGCTAATTAGTAAATTTTTCTTGAGTTTTGATTCACTTTAATACATTTGTAGAAATTATTTAAAAGTGAGTGCACACAATCATAAAGGTCAGGCCATTTCCATGGCGGGCCTTTTAGTAGCCTTGGGAATTATTTATGGAGATATTGGAACCTCTCCGCTCTACGTATTTAAGGCAATAATTTCTGGAAAGGAAATTTCGGAATTACTCATCTTAGGTGGCCTATCCTGCATATTTTGGACTATTACCATACAAACTACTGTAAAGTATGTGAGTATAGTGCTTAATGCCGATAACAATGGTGAGGGTGGTATTTTTGCGCTCTTTGCCTTGGTAAGAAAGCGCAAACCATATTTAATTGTTCCGGCCATTATTGGCGGTTGTGCTTTGCTAGCCGACGGTATGATAACGCCACCCATTTCTGTTTCCTCTGCTGTTGAAGGTTTAACCATTCGATACCCTGGCTTACCCACCATTCCTATTGTAATTGCTATCATTACGCTTATCTTCTTATTGCAAAGGATGGGTACCGATATTGTAGGGAAAATGTTTGGCCCAATTATGTTGGTTTGGTTTGGCATGCTTGCCGTTACCGGGTTAAACGGTTTAATGGCAAACCCTTGGATCCTTAAAGCCTTGAACCCAGTTTGGGCTATAGAATTATTAACTATCTACCCTAAAGGATTCTGGTTATTAGGGGCTGTTTTTCTTTGCACAACAGGAGCAGAAGCCCTTTACTCAGACATGGGGCATTGCGGTAAAAGTAATATTAGAGCCACTTGGATTTTTGTTAAAGCAGCGTTATTGTTAAATTATTTTGGACAAGGCGCTTGGTTATTACAACATGTAGGTTCAAAACTACCTGAGGTAAATCCTTTTTATGCTATTTTGCCAGAGTGGTTTATTTTGCCGGGGGTAATTATTGCCACCCTTGCTACCATCATTGCTAGTCAAGCCATGATTTCTGGCTCTTTCACTTTAATTGCAGAGGCTTTACGTCTTAATGTTTGGCCTAAGGTAACCATTAAGTATCCTTCCAATTTAAAGGGTCAAATTTATGTGCCTAGTTTAAATTGGATATTGTGGTTGGGTTGTATTGGCATCGTTTTATACTTTAAGGAATCTAGTGCTATGGAAGCTGCCTATGGTTTAGCCATTATAGTTACCATGTGCATGACAACCATATTATTGATTAACCTACTTCAACGTAGAAAAACAAATAAGTTTTTAATTGCCTTATTGCTGCTAATTTACATTCCGGTTGAAGGCTCCTTTCTTATTGCTAATATAGAGAAAATACCTGCTGGAGGTTGGATGACACTGATGGTAAGCATGGTTTTCATGCTCATCATGTGGATTTGGTATAGAGGTAGAAAAATTAAGAATCGCTTAACAGAATTCGTAAATTTAAAAGAATATTTACCACTGCTTCAGCAATTGAGTAATGATGAATCAATCTCAAAATATTCTACACATTTGGTTTATTTAACCAGTGCAGATCACCTGTATGAGATAGAAAATAAAGTTATGTATTCTATTCTCCAAAAGCGCCCTAAACGTGCAGATGTTTATTGGTTTGTGCATATACATGTAGACGACCAGCCCTTTACCATGGAATATAAAGTGGATCATATTACTGTTAACGACGTGATAAGAGTTGAGTTTAGATTAGGGTTTAGGATCGAACAAAAAATAAATTTCTATTTTAGAAAAGTAGTAGAAGAGTTGGTAAAGAATGGCGAAATAGATGTTACTTCTAGATATGCTTCACTTAGAGATCAAAAAATTACTGGTGATTTTAGGTTTGTAGTTTTAAAGCGTCACCTCTCTAATGATAATGATTTTAAAGGTATTGAGCGCTTCATTATGCAATCTTACTTTACCCTAGATCACTTTAGTTTAAGCGAAGAAAAAGCATTTGGCTTAGATACTTCCTCAGTTACTATAGAAAAAGTTCCTTTAATTGTATCTCCAATGCGAGATTTTAATTTGAAGCGAATTTATTGATTACCCCTTATTTAACACATAATAACACGTAGTGGTTAAGAAATCTCTGAACCAAGGCATGGCGCTAATTAAACCAAATTGTTTGCGCGGGTTAGCACCAAACTTATATTTGTAACTAGGGTTAATGAGATAAAATTCTCTCTTGGCAATGGCAAAACCAGCTTTCTTAGCAATGCGTTCAAAGCGGTTAATACTTATTTGGGTTTCTTTCACTTCTAGCGTGTCTGCAATTCTGCCTTCCGATTCGCCAAAAGCTTTCATGATGCCTTTGTAGATGGGTGTTGGTAGAATATGAAAATACGGCAACTTTTCTAAGAACTTACTATCTAAACTTTGCTGATGCCCCCCATACGGCATAAACCAAGGAGGGAAAGCAAAAAAGATAACGCCATCTGGTTTTAAGAAATGAATAATATGGCTAATAAATTTCTCTTGGTTATGTATGTGTTCGATGGTGTCTTTTAGTAAGATGATATCAAACTTTTCTTCAAGGTCTTTATCTGGGTTTATATCATACACATTTTTATTGATGATACTTACCTGGCCTGATGCGATTTCATCTTTTAAAAAATCCTTTGCAATATCGCTTGCATAAGCAAGTAATTCTATGCCTGTAACGCGGCAGCCTTTATTGGCAAATGCCTTGCAAATGCCGCCGTAGCCACTCCCTACTTCTAGAAATTTCAAGCCTGTACTAACTGGTTTAACCCCTTCAATAAAGGGAATGATAAATTCGTTAGTGGTATCGAATTGTTGTTGGTAGTATCGGTTAAAGTCGCCTTGTAGTTCTATCATGTCACAAAAGTGAGGAGCGAAAATAAGGAAAATAATTTATTGACCTAAAATGATACACAAAGGCTGGTGATTCCAAGGAAATCTGTTGCCTGAGCTCCTTTAGTTTTATCTAAGTAAACTTTTTCTGCCGAAGCATAATGTCGGCTCTCTAATCTAAACCATGTTTTGGCATTCACTTTCCAATTAAAGCAAAGGGAAGAGCTGTAGGTGCTAAATCCAATGGTGTTTGTTGTAATTGGTGTAATAATTACTTGGTTCAAATCTTCAAAAAATTCTATTCTAGCAGCAACAGAAAGTGTTGGATGGAATTCGTATTGAATTGCAGCATTTGCCTGCCACCAAGGCAACATTTTACTAGCAGCGGTATCGGGTTTAATTTCTTGAAAGCCACCATACACATCGGCCGTTAGTGTTACCTTTTTGCCTGCTTTTAAAATGGCATATACATCGGTAAAATAGCGCATTCTAAAGTTGGGTTTGTTTATTGATTCTTCATTTCCCAGATACGTATTCCAATTTATAAGAATAGTATTGGTAGGCCGATATTCTATTTGTGTGGCAATTGCTAAATTATTGTTTACATCGGCAATTTGCTGCCAGCCATTAATTAGGTAGCCATAGGCAGTTAATTTTTTGCCAATTGGTGCACTTATTCTGGCGCCGCTAATATAATAGGGTGCATTTTCTGCCGCAAAACTTCTAGAATATAGCAGTTGGTCTTTTGATATAGCAGTTTCGTTGGTAAAGGGCGAACCTAAAATTCCTGCATCTAGCCAAATATTTCTTTTCTTAGAAATTCTAACACCTGCATTGGCCTCAAAAATATTCTTTAAAGTGCCAGGCTCTGCGGCATAATTGGCATTCATATAGGTGCCAACTGCCGGAACAAAGCGGGCTCTTACAAATTCATCTTGGTAGCGAATATCTATATAAGCCAGGTTGATGGAAATTTCTCTATTGCGCGAAGAGGAAACAGCATAAGGTCTATCGCCAGCAGTGGGTAGGTTTAGAGAGCGACCATAGTATAGGTCAACGTATCCGTTAATATTTACTTTACCAGCCTCCAGGCTATCCTTTCCATCTGTCATACCCATATTTTGAATTTGGGCATTGTTTGCAAATGCGATTAGGTTCAGCCAGAGAAAAAAGTAAAACTTGTGCCTAGTTACGGCTATAGTTTGGCGCTTCTTTAGTAATTTTAATATCATGTGCATGACTTTCTTTAGCGCCTGCTGCGGTGATTTTTATAAATTTACCATTTGCCTGTAACTCTTCAACCGTTTTAGCGCCGCAGTATCCCATGCCAGCTCTAAGTCCGCCCACAAATTGATAAACCACTTCTTTTAACAAGCCTTTATAAGGTACAATACCCACAATGCCCTCTGGCACTAGTTTGGCAATTTCGTCTTCGGCATCTTGGAAGTAACGGTCTTTGCTTCCTTCTTTCATGGCCTCTATTGAACCCATTCCGCGGTAGCTTTTAAACTTTCTTCCTTCATAAATTACTGTTTCGCCTGGACTTTCTTCTACGCCAGCGAAAATAGAACCGCTCATTACTGTGCTAGCTCCTGCTGCAAGCGCTTTAACTAAATCGCCACTATACCTTATACCACCATCTGCAATAACAGGCACACCGCTGCCTTTAATGGCTTTGGCACTTTCATATACAGCGGTTAATTGTGGCACACCAATACCTGCAATAATTCTTGTGGTACAAATAGACCCTGGTCCAACACCTACCTTAACCGCATCTACGCCCGCATCTACTAATGCTTTTGCAGCGTCTCCTGTAGCAATGTTTCCAGCAATAATATCAATGTTTGTAAATGCTTTTCTTAAACGACTCACTTCT
Source organism: Bacteroidota bacterium (assembly GCA_018883485.1). Taxonomy (GTDB): domain Bacteria; phylum Bacteroidota; class Bacteroidia; order UKL13-3; family UKL13-3; genus B1. The sequence goes on along the minus strand of VEQB01000137.1, from coordinate 922 downwards.
CTTATTACGCCAGCCGAATGGCCATGGGCGGTATCTATAATTACTACATCTACGCCAGCTTTTACCAGGGCTGCAATTCTATCTTCAGTTTCTGGGGTAACGCCAACCGCAGCGCCTGCAATTAACCTGCCATGCTTGTCTTTACAAGCCATAGGATGGTCTTTTACTTTTAAAATATCTTTATAAGTAATAAGACCTTTTAGTTTACCCTCTTTATCTACAACGGGAAGTTTTTCAATTTTATACTCTTGTAATATGCTTTCGGCTTGTGTTAAATCTGTGCCCTCTGGGGCGGTAACTAAATTTTCTTTCGTCATCACATTTACCACAGATTTATTCATGTCTTTTTCAAAACGTAAATCTCTATTGGTTAAAATGCCCATCAATTTGCCGTTATCATTAATAATAGGAATGCCACCAATTTTATTCTCGGTCATCATTTTATGGGCATCTCTTAAAGTAGCAGTATCAGAAAGGGTAAGCGGGTCTATGATCATTCCACTTTCGCTTCGTTTTACGCGCCTAACTTCTTCGGCTTGGCGTTCAATGCTCATGTTTTTGTGCAAAATGCCTACACCACCTTGTTGCGCCAAGGCAATAGCCAACTTATATTCTGTAACCGTATCCATAGCTGCAGACAGCATAGGAATGTTAATGCGAATATTGCGTGAAAGTTGAGTTGCTGTTAATACCTCTCTTGGGAGTACTTCGGAGTAAGCGGGCAATAAAAGCACATCATCGTAAGTGAGGCCTTCTCCAAAGAATTTCTGATTATCATTAAACATGGCAAATACTTATAGTTATTTGCCGGGCAAAAATAGGGTTAAGTAGCCAAATTGCCAAATATATTACTGTTTCTTTATGGCAAACACATATTCTGCAAAACCGGCAATATCCCAAAACACCCCGCCAGGTATAAAGC
>VEQB01000136.1 GCA_018883485.1 Bacteroidota bacterium | reverse complement strand
CATCTATATAATGCTCATCTACCGAAGCCTTTTCTACCAAGGGTGCGGCCTCTTCTATAATTTCTGTAACGGTATGCGAGTAACGACTGTATTTATCCATATCGCCACGTATCCAAATGGCTTGCGGACAAAGCCTGCGTGCTAACTTGCCAGGCATAGCCGAGTGTACGCCAAAGCGCCGTGCTTCGTAGCTACAACTGGCCACCACTCCCCTGTCAGAAAAACCACCAATGATTACAGGTTTCCCAAATAGACTGCTGTTCTCTAGCCGCTCTACAGATACAAAGAATGTATCAAGGTCCATATGCGCTACCTGCCTATCTCCCATGTTAATCTAACTAACAATTTTGCGTGAGTTAATATAGGTAAAAATTAGATATAGAAAAGTAAAAAATGCTTTCTTGTAAATACGCAGTGCTTACCTATACTCCGTTGTAACGAGTAGTTTTTGTTTTAAATTTATTATCTGATTACTAAGTACTTAATAAAATATTGTTAACTTAATTAACACTTTATTGACAATTATTATCACAATAATTATCTTGCAACTATTATGTACTTATCATCTAATATCAAGTTCTTGCGTAAGCGCAAAAATATGAGTCAGGAAGAAATTGCCATTGCCTTAGATTCTAAAAGGTCTGTGCTCAATAGCTATGAAAACAATATAGCCTCACCTCCTATTGAAATGGCTATGCGTATTTCAGATTATTTTAAAATTAGTTTAGATACCTTGCTAAGGATTGATTTAACGCGTTTACCAGAGTATAAAGTGGGCGAGTTAGAACGTGGCTTAGAAGATTATATCAAAGGTAAATACCTGCGTATTATTGCCACCACAGTTAATTCTGACAACCGCGATAATATTGAAATGGTTTCAGAAAAAGCCAGTGCTGGTTATACAGCTGGTTATACAGATAGTCAGTTTATTGCGGAACTGCCAAATTTTAGTTTACCTTTTTTAGACCATAGAAAGAAGTATCGTAGCTTTCAAATTAGTGGAGATTCTATGCTTCCTATTCAAGATAAAACCTATGTTACTTGCGAGTATGTAGAAGATTGGAGCAGCCTTAAAGACGGACTTTGCTATGTAGTGTTAACCAAGGAAGATGGGATTGTTTTTAAACGCGTGTACAATGATATTGCTAAAAATAAGAAATTGGTCTTGGTTTCAAACAACCCTCTTTATAAGCCTTATGAAGTAAATATTGAAGAGGTGTTAGAAATATGGAAGTACGTGATGGATCACAGTAAAACACTTGAGTAAATTTCCTAGCTACTTTATTAACTTGTAAAAACCACTGCGCCCCTCCTGCTCAATCCTAATAAAATAAACGCCAGACGCGAGTTTTTCCGTTTGTATTACTTTCTCATTAACCAAAGAATTTTCTTGTAAAACAAGCTCTCCATTAAGGTTAAATAGTTGAAAAGTAAAGTTTGGTTGGTTTAACCTGATGTTTATTTGCTCATTAAATGGATTAGGCCAAATCTTTACATCTATAAACTGGGAGTTGGTTATAACACCAACTGGCGGTGTATAAGTAGTGAGTTTTTTCCAATTGTAAAAAGCATACACAGGCCAATGGTCTGAAACACCTTGGCTAAAATTATCTGCATAAGCGCCTGCATTATCAAATACCCTTGCTGAGTTTTTATTATAAAAGGAATCTAAGGTTTTTGCATGTAAAATATGATCGAGCATGGTGTTAGAAAAGGCATAGCTAGATTTACCAGCATCTGTTAACTCCTTACTGGCAAAAGTATATTTAGCATCTAAGAAATTTTTAAACGGTGTTTCAGAAGATTGATACGTGGAGGCATCTAAATCATCGTTCCAATCGCCAAGAATTACAAACTTCTTATTTTTTAAATCTGTTTCCACGTAAGTCTTAAGCAATGCGGAAGCAGATTTTCTGCGGTTATAAGATTCCATATCTGAGTTTGCCTTTAAATGCAATACAATAAAATATATGGTATCAACTTTTGTTCCTCCAGCTGTTTTTAAACACACTTGCAAAGGTGGCCTAGAAGCAAACACATAATTTTCTGAGCTAAGTATATGTTTGGTTTCAAAACCAATAACTTCAAACATGCTTTTGCGCCAATACAGCGCCATTTTTTGTGTAGCCGAAAAGGTTGAAATATAGGTATTGTATTTACTCGCTAATTGATTGCTTAAGGTATTGTAAGTACCTACATTACTAACTTCTTGCAAAGCTACTATATCAAAATCTGTTTTATCTATTAAGGCTCTTACATTGGTTAATTGATAATCCTCATCATCGGGGCCATTGCTGGCATCGCCAAGCCATTCTACATTCCAAGTGGCAATATCTAGTAAGGTATCGTTACCTAATTTAGGGAAATTCTGAGCGCCAACGCTTAATTGGTTCAAGCCGAGAAAAAGAAAAAGGAATAAATTACGCTGGTACATTTTTACTTTTATAAAGTAGCCAAATGTAAGCAGAAAAACCTAGAACCAATGTTACTATAGTTTGAAATCCATGAATCACAATGGCCAAAGCATTGCCGGTGCTTAAACTTACTCCTAAAAAAAGTAAAGCCTGCCCCACCACAAAATGATAAGCCCCTGCAGAACCCGCTTGTATAGGCAAAGATCTAGCCACTACTCCCAGCACCATAACTAAAAATGCGTCATAAGCACCTAATTTAGACGACTCTTCAAACATAAAAATCCATAGATAGGTCATTAAATAAAAGCCAAACCAAATTAAGATTGTGAGAAATAAAAATGGAATCTTTTGCTTTATTTTTAACAAACTAAACAAGTTCTCCAATAGCTCATTTATCCATTTACTTACTATATCTTTTCGCTTTCTAACCTCAAAATAGATAAGTGTCGCAATGCCTAAAAACCCTAGTATAATTAATAGTTTAGCAGGTGTAACCCAAACCACATCCTTGGTAAATTGTAAAAGTACAGATTGGCTTGAACCCAATTCTAAGACAAATGCAATGCTTAGTATGATAGCAAGTGATAATACATCTACCAACCTTTCTAAAATGATAGTAGACAAACTTGTGTTTATAGGGAAGTTTAAACTTCTTTTTAAGACCAAAGCTCTGGTAATTTCGCCTAGTCTAGGTATTACAAAATTTACCAAATAACCTGTTGCTAGGCTTGCAAACAAATAGTTTTTAGGTGCATTTAGTTGCACCCCTTCAAACAATAATTTCCAACGCATTACCCTTGCCACATAAACCATCACCGAAACTGCACTCACAGGCAACATTACCCAATAGTTGCCAGCTTGTAATACCTTACCTATATCAGAAAAATTGGTTTGCTTAAAGCTAAGCCAAAGTAGCACTAAACCAAGCAATGCAAATGCGAGATAGTTAATATAGACCAAATACTTTCTCACTGGTTATTTTAAATGATACAGATTAAGCTTATGGGTTTCATCTGCAAATATTAACCAGTTATCTGCTTCTTTAAATAAATTACCATAGCTATAGATACCAATAGGTTTAACACTCATTTGGGGTTCTTCTATAATTGGGTTCTCAAGCTTTTCAAATTTACTTGGCTTGGTACTGCTTATTACATAGGAACATACACCCATAGAATCACGAGCTATAATTTTAAATGAACCTGTATCTTGTTGTGTTATTTTAGCCTCAAACCAAGTGCTATTAGTATCTCCTGGTATTTCCGTAAAGGCTGTTCCGTTTAATTTAAAATAACTTATTTGGCCTTTTTCATTCAAAGCAGCCAGCAATTGTTCTCCTTTAAATTTTATCAAACTCATGCTAGCTTTTAAGTTAGGCCATACTTCTCTTGGATTCCAGCCACTTATTAACCGGCCTTGCGCATTAAATCCGCTAACTTTAAAATACATTCCAGTTAAGAAAAACTGGTAATTTCTATCTTGATTAGGTTCAATAATGCTTACTGGATAATTAGTACTTGTTGGTATCCATACTGGCCAACCAGAAATATTGTTGCCTTTACAATCAATTATAAATAACTGGTGACTAGTATTAAAAACAAACTGCTTTTCACTGTTATTGTATAATTCTATCTCCGTAATTTCTGAAAGTATTTTACTATCCAAGATTTTGGTCCAAAGTATTTTTCCTTCTCTATCTATTAAGTAGAGTTTATGTTTATAGTCTTGAACCAAAATAACATTGGTTGCAAACTGGCTATGAAATACTACAGCAGGTTTTATAGCCAAGCCAGTGTCTAATTGAATTGCCCAAACTTGTTCGTCGCGCTGAGCCTTACTTAAGTTGAAACGCGTATAAATTTGGGTTGCAAATACTTTATCATTACTTCCTGCAAATTGAACTCCTGTAAACTGGGCGCGTTTAAGGGTGCCCATATTTTGATGGATTTTACTAAACCAATGGCGTGTAACATAATTCAATAAATATTTAGGCGTATGCTCATTAAAAATCAGTATTTCAATGTTGCTTTGTGGAGATAATCTTTCTTGAAATGCGTTAAAATTTTCTTGTTTATTTTGCAACTGTTCATTTTTCCAGCGGCTCTCCATTACATTTAATATACTAGCATTGTTAGCTAAATATAAATAGTTATGATGTATTACATATCTGTTTGCAAAAACGCCCTCTACCAAATCTGTAAAATAGAATTTCATGGCATCGCCTAAATGGCAATGTTTGATGTAAAACAAACTGTCTAGTGGCTGCTTTGTACTATCTTGTGCGTCCCTTTTTTTATGCGCAACATCCATTTCTCTTAAAAGTGAACTCACCGCATTTACATCATTCAGTTCAATGGCTACTACATAAGAACTATCTTTCCATAAACCAGGTTCATCAAAGGATAATAGAGCGGCATGGTTGCCAAAGTTAGCAGCTAATTTTTCCGAAAACTTGATTTGTAATGCGTTCTCAATACTATCTACATAAGTTTTGTATGTATTATAGTTTTTGCTACTTAATAAATATTCGTTTACGTTTTTATGCCAATTTGCATATCCATTAAACCCTAAGGTAATAGCAAAATTGAGTCCAATTGGCAAATCATCAACCAATGTGTTTGGGATGGGCGCCTGCGCATTCATTAAATCTAAGAATTGAAATTGCGTAGCATGGGTTAATGCTGCTCCTTTCAGCATCATATCTTCATCATCTAATTTTACCTCATAAACCGAGCGCTCTGCAAACTTTGCCAGCAAATTCATTTCTAAACCAAGCTCTGCATTAACCTGATACTTGAGGAATCCTCTAAGATTTTCATAATTAATATGAAAATACATTCCTTCTAAATTACTCTTCACAAATCCTAGTTGGTCTTCTTGAGGCTTATCATAAATTAGCTTATTTAATTTTAAAATTGCTAACTCAACCAATGAGCCGTCTGGAGAAAAGAACATTAATTTGTTTTTAAATGCAACCGTAAAAGTTTGGTTAGTTTTAAAGTCCGTAAAATCAAAAAGCGTTTCGCTCATCAATTTTCTTTTACTCATTTTGAACCTACCTGGAAAGTGCTTCTGAAAAAAGTCCAATGCATTTTCGCTATCAACCTCCTCTAATGTTTGAACACCAAGCAGAAAACCCACAGTACCATTTTCAAAAGTATGTAAAGAATAAACTGCCTTTCCCTTGTTGAACCAATTGCCAATAATACTGTTCTCTTGAAGTAAACTATCTATAAATAAAAGTTCTTGATAGCCTTCTTTCAAGGCATCATTTTGTAGCAAGCGATGCATAAAGGTGGGGTCATCTAGGTTTAATAACTTTTGGTGACTTTGATTTAACTCTAAAGCCAAAACCATATTATCGGGCAGCACTTGCGCCGGATTAATGCGTTTTTCATCAATTCTATTAAAATATAGCCAAGCAACTAATGCCAAAAGAATAGATATTACTACACTTAATATACTCAGTAATTGTTTGTTCATGAATTCTTCACGAAATTAATTTGGTAACTACATTTCCTTGATATAACTTGTTCACAATTTATTGCTAATTCTTATGAAACATACACATAGAGCATATGTACGAATTGGATTTCTATTAATGGTATTTGCAGTAGTTTTTGGCGCATTTGGTTCCCATGTTTTAAAGGAGTATATTGGCGAAGCCGAACTTAATACATGGGATATTGGAATTCGTTACCACATGGTTCATGCCTTAGCTGTTATTATTTTAGGCGTAACACATAGGCATTTTGATGAGAAAAAATTAGGATTGGCTCTAGGTTTATTTATTTTAGGTATCTTTATTTTTTCGGGTAGCCTCTACTTTTTGGCCATGCGAAATATTTGGGGAAATGATTCTTTCAAAATTGCCCTTTTTGATGCCAATAGCAATGGAAATTATGATGACATAGATACCGATAAGGTAGTAGTAAGTAATTACAACGATACTATTTTTGATACCAATAG
>VEQB01000567.1 GCA_018883485.1 Bacteroidota bacterium | reverse complement strand
TACTTGGTTGGCTTGGGAAAAAGTTGGCTATCGGCGGTAATAAAAGGCCGCCACCCGGGCCACCACCGCCTACATTACCAGCTCTAAATTCATCTACAACAGCACCACCAAAGCCTCGCAAAGATAAACCGCTAGGTACCAAAGCAGAAATAGTATAATTAAGAATTGAATTAATAAGTGTTGTGCCGCTTGCATCATACAAACGTGCAGAAACATTGGTTGAAGAATTATACGTTAATTCTACTCTATACCATTGGTTAAGGTTATAAACCTGTGGCACAGAAATTAAATCTACATATCCCCAAGTGGTATTCTGTTGAATTAAAAAGGTGTTGGTATTTGGTGCGCAAAGAATGGAATAACTTCCACCAGCCGTAGCCCCAAAACCCAGATAGGCTCTACCAGAACCACTAAAATTAACCCACCAACTAATCACTTGATTGGTAGTTCCAATGGTTAAATCTGTTCTATAAGCCCAATCTCCTCCACAAGACAAGGCCTTTGTTCCAGATTTTACAGGTGTTGTAACAATGGTTGAAGTTCCTGCCACAGCATTTATCCAGGGTGCCGTTGGCCATGCTGTCATAGTTTCAAAGTCCTCCACTATCGGTGGTAATTGTGCCAAAACATTTAGGCTACAAAGCATAAATGCAACAAATACTACGTAGATTTTTTTCATTTCTTTAGGCATTACGTTAAAACAATAATAATTTAACTACAATTAAAAAAAAAATATTTTAGAATATAATTTCTTAAAAATGAAAGGGGAGAATTAGTTTCCTAATTCTCCCCTTTCGAGTTTTCAATAAAAACTATTTAGCTAATCTACTTGAATTTTATTCATGTAAACCTTATCTCCAGCTTCTACTTTTAATAGGTAAATGCCATTAGGTTGTTCGCTCAAGTCTAACTCTTGTGCTTGTAATACCCTACCATTTAAACTTTCAGTTAAGATAGATTTACCTAATAAATCCATTACTGTTACTTTGATATCTTTATCCATTCTATCAACCAACCTCAAGTACAATTTACCCGATGTTGGGTTTGGATAAACGCTCATGATATCATCGATGTTTAAGCTGCCTAAGCCCACATTTGGTATTACATTAATCTTTCTGCATACTTCATCAGACACATTTCCAGATGAATCTCTAACAGTATAACAAACACTGAATAAACCAAGAACGTCGCCAAAGTAGTAGCCCTCCACATTCTTTGGTAATGAATTAGTGATTTCTAAAAATCCTCTCAAACTTGCATCTGTGTTGTAATTGTCTTCTATAGCCACTGGTGGGTCTATATACTCTTTCCATCTTGGTAAGTTTACCTCATTTATGCCTAGTAAGTTTATTACTGGCTTGGTAATATCTCTTACTTGAACCAATCTGCTTACAGAATCTTTATTACCCGATGGATCTGTGCAGATATACCAAATAGTATAATCTCCAATGATGTTCACGTTTACAATACCCTTCTTTGTTACTACCAAAGTATTCTTTGGCC
>VEQB01000566.1 GCA_018883485.1 Bacteroidota bacterium | reverse complement strand
GACTAGTTGCTTAAATAATCAATGCTATTTTGCATCACCAAATGGGGGGTCAATTTCAAACGGAAAGAGGGGGTCAATTTCACCGGTATATGCATTGTTTACTATGATAAGTAATCTTGCCTCAAAAACTTAGTGTTTTGTCTTTCCTCTCTTCCTCCTTCTCTTTCTCCTTCTCTTTCTCCTTCTCTTTCTCTTTCTGTTTCTCTTTCTGTTTCTCTTTCTGTTTCTCTTTCTCTTTCTGGTTCTCTTTCTCCTTCTGTTAATCGCCCAATATCAAATAAAATCTCCTAGCAAACTATCCACCCTAATTGCTACCAAAAATTGATCATATTCCTTGGCAAAGAATAGCAGCTTTTTATAACATTTTTTTCTTCTGTAAGCATTCACCTGCAAGTTTTATTCTATGTAATCCATGAATAATTCTATCCAAAATAGCATCTTCGATAGCCTTTGAATAGGCATAAATTAGCTATTCTAAATAGGGGTCAGTTTGCTCCGAAATTAGGTGGTCAGTTTACTCCGTTTTCTCCAATTGGATAAAGTCTTTCAAAACGATTTTTTAGGAGGTTTTTATATGCTGTTTTCAATTCATTACTTAAGAAACTGATATCAATAAATTCAATCCAACTTTTTTTAGCTTTTTCCATTTTCTTAAAAATATTTTCTTGCTGCTTTTCATCCAGCCCAAGTGTTTTGAATGCAGTTATAAAATCATTTCGATTTATTTGCTTCTTTTTTCCATTTAGTGTAAGTGCCAAGTCTTCATCATCAGCAGGATTTACCAGTGTTGTTGCTACTAAATCATAAGCTGGCGAAAGAACATGGCCAGCCGATGGTTGATGTATCAGAGAAAAGTTTTTCAGGTGCATATCTGCGTTGCCTGTGAGAAATGAAAACAGAACCAATTCAAAGAAATTAACCACATCCAATCCTGGGTTTACAGAGAATTTTAATATTGCCTTTGCAACTTGTTCATGAGAACCACGGTATTTATCTTCAGTTAATCGTTCGGTAAGTTGGCACATATCTTCCATGTGCAACTTTGTCTTTTTAACTCTATCTATGCGTTTGGTTATGTAAGCCAAATTTCCCGAAGCTAATCGGATAAGACTATGCGGAACTATTCTTATTTTGGCAATGCTTGCTAAATGCATGGTTAAATCTTCCACTTCGGGTAATTCTGGGTAATGTGGTGAAGCTGGCTTTAGAATAAATCCACCCCACATACCTACAATTGTGAATCTTTTAGCCAAGTTTGGATGTTCTTCGGATGCCAAATGCAAAGATAATTTTGGTTGAACCCCTGTAACAGCAGCTTGTGTTTGAATTACCTGAGCCGCCAACTCCTCCATGTTTTTTTCGGAGTAAGGTAAAACTGGAGGAATGTTTACACCAAATATCTTTTTACTACATTTTGAATGAAAATCTATTTCATTTTCATCAAGAGTTTGGTAACAATTTAAACAGCGTTTACTCATGCTTCATATTCATTTAATGGATGAACACTAAT
>VEQB01000565.1 GCA_018883485.1 Bacteroidota bacterium | reverse complement strand
ATTCTATTCCATCCTTCATTAAAACTTGGTAAGGCTAAGGTAAATTTACTCTTTGCAACGGCTTTAAAATATTCTTCTTGAACACCAAAGTATCTTATCTCCGCATTGTTATCAATGGTTTTAAGTTTCAACTTAGGATTATTGGTGCTAAAAAAGCATGTATATCCTTGTTTTTTTAAGTTGGCTGTAAGCCATAAAAGATCTTGGCTGTTTTTAAATGAAACTTGTCCCAAATGAATTTCATTTAATTTTGTTTCCGATTTAAATTGAGAATAAAAGGTTGGATTGAAGAGGTTGGGGAACATAACGACTTTATCTTGGCCCACCTTTTTGGTGAAATATTTTTGCCAATAGGGAGCCACACAAATAAGTTTCACCTTTGAAGAAGGTAAAAATTTAATAAGGGATAAGCTTAACGAATACCAAGCATGTAAAAGCCATCCCAAACCATCTTTGTTATCATGATAATGCCAAACTAACAATATTTTATTTTGGTTAAATAAATTACGCAGGAGTACTGGTATACTTAAGCGGGCTACACTAATAACTATGTCAGATTTAGATTGTATAAATGCCTTCCAATTGAGTTTGAGATGCGCCAAAGGATGTTCAAAATATTCCCAAAATCTATTTTCTGTGTATTGAATTTGTAGGGTTTCTGCCAATGTTTGCGCTAAATATTTTTCATGCAAATAGCCACCCGTAATGGTTTCGCCATGCGATAGGTACAATAGTGATATAGGTTTTTGAGAACTTATGTTTTCAAACATGCAACTCCAATAATACTTAAATGTGAATAATATTTCATAATTCACTCCAATCTATTTTTCATTTTTGTTAGGATGAAAATTAAAAAGTCGGAGTTGCCTTTTACTCCAACGCAGAAATTAATTATAGAAGCAATTCATTCTAGGCAAGTAACGCAGTTATCAAATTACTTTGTGCAATACCCAAATAAATTACCTGGCTTGTTAGAGTTAGCCTGTGGTAACTTAGGGCATCCTTTCCCAGAATATGCTTCGTGGATTTTAACGCATGTAGCTAATAAGAAAGTTAGTTTATTAGAAAAGTATTATGAGCCAATTTTAGATACTTTATTAAAAACCAATAATGAGTCGGTGAGGAGAAACTTGTTGGCAATTGTAAATAGGTTCCAATTACAAGATTATGAAGAGTCTAATTTGCTTAACGTCCTATTTGGTTGGCTTGCAAATCCTAATACCAAACCAGCCGTGGTAATGTATACCTTAGAAAAGTTAAAACAATATTGCAAAACATTTCCAGAGCTTACCAGGGAAGTTATAGCAATCCTTGAATTAAGAAATGAATCAGAAATAACACCAGCAGTTAAAGTGGCTAAACGGAAATTTATAACAGGTAAATAAAGTTTTTACTTTGAACCTAGTTCTTCACCAATTGCCTTTTTTGCTAGTTGAAATACCTTTTCAAATTGATCTTCTTTGCTCAGGAAAGAATTATCTATCTCAATAGCATCTTCAGCCTTTATTAGAG
>VEQB01000135.1 GCA_018883485.1 Bacteroidota bacterium | reverse complement strand
GAATAAACTCGCCAGTAAAGTCTAAGCGAGCGGCTATATTATCTCCCACCCCAGGGCTATATGTTGTGCGAGTATCAGTGCCTAATAGAATATTTAGCGTGAAACCAGCAGGCGGGTTTGCAATACTAGGATTACTAAAATTCCATGAAGCAGGCAGCACAGCCTGAGCCTTTACCTGCGATACAAATACCAAACATAAGATTAAAAATTTAGCAATCTTTTTCATACAAACCAGATTTAATTGAACCCGCAAGTTAGGGTTTAATGTAATAAAATCTTTAATTCTGCTATAAAATCCAATTAGCCATGGAAAAATTACCAAAAGAAGAATTGTTGCAACACATTTGGCAATACAAATATTTATTAAAACAACAGCTATTTACCACCACAGGATTGCCTATTCAGATACTGAAGCCAGGCACATTAAACACGGCTCAAGGCCCAGATTTTTTTGATGCACGCATTAAAATTGGCGAAACGCTTTGGGCGGGGAACTTAGAGGTGCATGTATGTAGCAGCGATTGGAGAAAACACAAACACAGTTTAGACCCTGCTTATGATAATATTATTCTTCACTTGGTTTACTTAGATGATGAAATTGTATTAGATAAAAATGGTATGCCTATTCCTTGCCTTACTTTGAATAACTTGTTGCCAAATGAGATTCTAACGCGTTACGAAAACTTATTTGAAGCGCAATCTAGCATACCATGTGAAAGTTTGTTTGAACCTATTGCCAAGGAATTACAAACACTTTTTTTCGAAAGATTGATGATAGAAAGGCTTGAAAGAAATTGTGCAACCATTGAAAAGATTTGGCTTAAGAATGATAAGAATTGGGAAGCTTGTTGCTATCAGTTGGTATTTCAGTATGCAGGTTTAGGCATTAACAAAGAGCCCATGGAACAGTTATTTAGAAAAATCCCATTTTCTCTATTTAAAAAGTATCAATCTGAACCTAATTATTTACAAGCACTTTTTCTAGGTTTAGCAGGACTTATAAAACCTAGTGAGAACTTATTACAAGAAATTTATGCATACCTAACACACAAACACAATTTAAGCCCCTTGCCCAAAGGCTTGTGGAAATACAGTGGCCTTCGACCGCATTCCTTTCCTTCAGAGCGCATATTGCAAATAGCCAAATTATTTGCCAAGGTAGAATATCTATTACCACTCTTTTTAAACCTAAAACATACGCCAGAAATAACTGGGCTAGGAGCACTAAAAGGAGCGGCGTTTACCCACGGATTAATCATCAATGTGATTGCGCCTTTACAATTTTCTTATGCAAAGCTAATGGGCCAAGCACCTAATATAGAAAAGCTTCTAGCGCTATTAGAAGCTATACCGGCAGAAGATAATAAGGTGATAAAACTATTTCAAAATCTAGGTTTAAATTTTATTAATTCAAAAGAAAGCCAAGCAATACTTGAGCTGAAAAAGTATTATTGCAATGAAAAAAGATGTTTACAATGCCAATTTTCTATTCCTATTTTCAAACCAAATTCGTGGGTATCCTCCTCGTTTTAGGGCTTTTTACAGCAAACAAGGCTTGGGCTCAAGACAAACTAATTTTTATTAACCCTACTAAAGGAAAGCTAATAGAAGCTAAACCTGGCGACTTTTTAATTATAAAATATAAAGGATATTTGGGTCAGACCGAATTTTACAAACAAACATTATTAGAAATTAAGGATAGTAGTTTTGTAATTGGCATGTATAGCTTTAGTGAAGGTTCCTTTTTTGAAAAAGAAAACCCTTACAAAGAAATTAACTTTAAGGATGTACAAGCATTTAGAAGGCGCTCAATTGGCGGATCCATTTCAAAAAGTTTACTCGGTTTAGGTGCCGCTGTTGGGTCAATTTTAGTGCTAGACCAACTCAATGAAAATAGAAATAACAGCACGTTGGCAAATCTCGGGATATCTTTGGGTGTAGGGTTAAGCATAAATTTTGGTTTGAACCTACTTTTCCCAGACAAGCCCAAATACCAAACAAAAGAAGGTTGGTATATTGAAAGTATTAAAAATTAATTGTAAACTTGAAAAGGATTTGTAAAATGGAAAGGTTAAAATACACTGTAGAAAAAAGAGCCTTTGGGGTCTGTAATTACCTAGGAGAAAAACTAGGTATTTCTTCTAGTGTTATTCGTTTATATTTTATTTATACATCCTTTATTACCATGGGTTCTCCCGTAATTATCTACCTCATCATTGCCTTTTGGATTAACATTAAAAGTTATAGTAAGCCTCGCCGTAAAACCGTCTGGGAACTTTAATAATTTTCTAAGCAATTGAATAGAGTAGGAATTATATTTATCCTCCTTAGTGTTTACATTTTAGCTGCTTTTAGCTGGTGGACATACTCTCACTACCGCAATGCTAAGACCATGTTTGAGCAGAATTTCGAAATTCTTAATAATCTAAGTTATAAGGCCACTTTTGATTTGCATGGTGCCACCGACCAAGAACTATATTACGATAGTTTGGGGATGAAAAAATATTTTGAACTACATTATCCCCAACTTGAGCTTTCCATATTAGACCCTTACGACCCGCTAAATAACTTTATGGTTAAACCAAGTTATAATAGCTACTTATTCATAGAAGCCCAATACAAAAGAAAAGTTAGAATGTACATATTGGAAGGAATTGTAATGATACTTCTTTTGTTTTGGGGCATTATTACAATTTATAGAAGTCTTCGAAAAGAAATTGGGTTCAAAAAGCAACAAACTAATTTTTTACTTTCTATAACACACGAGTTAAAAACCCCAATTACCGCTGTAAGACTTTACTTAGAAACGCTAAAAAAGCGGAAACTTAACGAAGAACAAACCAATGCTGTAATTGCCAATTCTTTAGATGAGGTAGAACGTTTACAAGACCAAGTAGAAAATTTATTACTTTCTGCACAACTGGATAGCAAAGCCTATCAATTGCAATTTGAGACTGTAAACCTTAGCGAACTTTGTTATGAATTTGCCACAAATTTTGCCCGACCTCGAAATCTTGAAAACAAATTACACTTAAACATTGAAGAACAGATAATCTTGCAAACCGACCCCAATGCCCTTGAAATGATTATGAGCAATCTTATGAGTAATGCTGTAAAATATGGGGGTGCAAACACAGAAATTTGGTTAGACTTGCATGCAAAAGCGGGAGAAATTGCTTTATGCATTGCAGACAATGGACCAGGGATAAGTGAACACGACAAAAAAATGCTTTTCAAAAAGTTTTATAGAAGTGGGGATGAAAATACCAGAAAAACAAAAGGAACTGGTTTAGGGTTATTCATCGTAAGAAATTTAGTTGAATTGCATAAAGCTAAGATTCAACTACATTCTAATTCACCTCACGGAACAAAATTTGAAATAAAGTTTAAGTCAGATGCAGAATAGAATATTGCTTGTAGAAGATGAGTTGCACTTGCAACACGCTATAAAATTAAATCTAGAGCTAGAAGGTTTTTCAGTTCAAGTTTCTGGCACAGGAACCGATGCGGTAAAATTATTTAGAGAGCAGAAGTTCGACCTAGTTATTCTCGATATAATGCTGCCTGAAATGGATGGTTTTATGGTTTGTGAAAATATTAGAATGTACGATCAGCAAATTCCAGTATTATTCTTATCTGCTAAAAATACCCCTGCAGACCGCATTGCAGGCTTAAAAAAGGGGGCGGATGATTATTTAACCAAACCTTTTGAACTAGAAGAACTCATACTTAGGATAAATAAACTTTTAGAGAGAAGCAAACAAATTAAAGTTACCATAGAAAATAGAATTCCAAAAATTTTCTATTTTGGCAACTGCTGGATTAACTTTGAAAACCATGAGGCTATGGGTATAAATGGCCCATTTGAGCTTACCAAAAAAGAATTGATGTTAATGCGATTGCTTGTTGAGAATAGAAATCAGGTTGTGAGCAGAGAACATATTTTAAAAGTAGTTTGGGATTATACCGTTATCCCAAATACCAGAACTATAGACAACTTTATACTTGCTTTAAGAAAATACTTCGAAAAAGACCCAAAACAACCAGAGTATATTCAAAGTGCCAGAGGAATAGGGTATCGCTTAACAATTTTGGAAGAGAGAGAAATACCTCAAGGAGCAATTGCCTAATAAAGGTTTCTTTAAGATACCTTTTGGGGTGCGCGTTTAGGCCTACTAAATAACAAATTTGTTATTCAATGGCGCTTCAGTTGTGGTTTTAACTAAGCTCCTTTTTCAGGAATTGGGCGGTATAACTTTTCTTAACTTTTGCTACTTCTTCTGGCTTTCCTTGGGCAATTACTTCACCTCCATATTTGCCTCCTTCTGGTCCAATATCTATTATATAATCTGCTACTTTTATAACATCTAAATTGTGTTCAATAACCAAAACGGTATTCCCCTTATCCACTAATTTCTGTATTACCTCTAAAAGCACTCTCACATCTTCAAAATGAAGCCCAGTGGTAGGTTCATCTAAAATATAAAATGTATTGCCAGTATCTCGTTTGCTTAACTCGGTAGCAAGCTTTACCCTTTGTGCTTCTCCGCCGCTTAAAGTAGTGCTTTGCTGACCCAATGTAATGTATCCTAAGCCAACCTCATATAAGGCCGTAATTTTTCTTAGAATATGAGGGGTGTTTTCAAAATAGGAAACAGCTTCTTCAACAGACATATCTAACACATCATTGATACTTTTACCCTTAAACCTTACCTCTAATGTTTCTCTATTATATCTTTTGCCATTGCAGGTTTCACATTTAACATATACATCTGGCAAAAAATTCATTTCAATGGCGCGCATACCTGCACCTTGGCAAGTTTCGCATCTTCCACCCTTTACATTAAAAGAGAATCTTCCTGGCTTATAGCCACGAATTTTTGATTCTGGCAAATTGGTAAACAAGTTCCGTATATCAGCAAAAACCTCAACATAAGTAGCAGGGTTACTGCGTGGTGTTCTTCCAATAGGACTCTGGTCTATATCAATTACTTTATCTATATGTTCGAGGCCTTTAATGCTTTTATAAACTAGTGGTTTTTGGTGTGAACCGTAAAAATGTTGCCTTAAAATAGGATATAATGTTTCGTTGAT
The DNA here is from genome assembly GCA_018883485.1 of Bacteroidota bacterium. Lineage (GTDB taxonomy): Bacteria > Bacteroidota > Bacteroidia > UKL13-3 > UKL13-3 > B1. Next base: position 1,353 of record VEQB01000135.1, on the reverse strand, counting down.
GAGAGATGATTTTCCACTACCACTTACACCTGTAACACAGATTAGTTTGCCCAATGGGAAACTTACAGAAACATTCTTCAAATTATTGCCAGTAGCTCCTTTCAATTCAAGGCTTTTCCCATTTCCTTCACGCCTTTTTTTAGGAATTAAAATTTGCTTTTCTCCATTTAAATATTGGGCCGTAATAGAGTTAGATTTAAGTATGTCAGACAAAGTGCCTTTAGCGGCAATATGTCCGCCATGCACACCAGCACCATATCCAATATCCAAGATAAAATCACTCGCCTCCATCATGTCTTTATCGTGCTCTACCACAATCACGCTATTACCAATATCCCTTAATGCTTTTAAAGAATTAATAAGTCTAACATTGTCTCTTTGGTGCAAGCCAATGCTTGGTTCATCTAAAATATACAATACACCTGTAAGTTGAGAGCCAATTTGTGTAGCTAACCTTATCCTTTGTGCTTCGCCACCACTTAAAGTTTTAGCAGGAGAATTTAAGGTAAGATAATCTATTCCTACATTGGTTAAAAAATCTATTCTACTTCTAATTTCTTTTATGATTTCTGCCCCAATAATTAATTGTTTGGCATCTAAATTTTTTTCTACCGTGTTGAACCAAATACCCAAAGCTTGAATTTCCATTTGAGCTAAGGAAGCAATATTTTGATCACCAATTCTATAACATAATGCCTCTTGTTTAAGTCTAGCACCTTTGCAGCTAGGGCAAGGTTGTATTTCCATAAATTCTTCCGCCCATCGGTAAATAGCATCATAGCTTTTCTCGTGGTAATGCCGTGTAATAAGTGGCACTAAACCCTCCCAGTTGGCATTGTAATTTTGGGTGTATCCGCTGCTGTATTGAAAAGGCACAACAATAGGTTCATCAGACCCATACAAAATAATTTGCATAGCTTCTGGACTAATTTTTTCAATGGGGTCGGCAAAAGAATATTTATGTCGCTTACCCAATTCCCTTAGTTGAAGAAAAGTCCAATTATCTCTAGCTTCACCTAAGGGAGCTAAAGCACCTTTATTGATACTTAACTTCTTATTTGGAATTAAAGCGTTTTCATCAATAATACTTTTAACACCTAAACCATCACACGCAGGGCAAGCGCCATAAGGAGAGTTAAAAGAAAAGGTATTAGGTTGCGGTTCATCGTAAGAAATGCCACTAATTGGATCCATTAAGAACTTGCTGTAATGAAATACTTGTTGAGTGGTATTGTCTAATAATAACAAAGTTCCTTTACCCATTTTAAGTGCACTTTTCACACTTTCAGCAATTCTAAAACGTGCACCTTTTGCTTGCTCAATTCTATCAATTAATATCTCAATATCATGTAT
>VEQB01000134.1 GCA_018883485.1 Bacteroidota bacterium | reverse complement strand
TTGCAACCCAATAAAAAAGTTGCCTACGTGCCGCATCCCATGTACGATATGTTTGGGTTGGCGCAAGAAAAACAAGCGGCAAAAATCGGGTTGAACCTAGACCCAACCTTTAACTACTTACTTTTTTTTGGGTTCATTAGAAAGTATAAAGGTTTGGGGCTTTTGCTAGATAGCTTCTCGCGTTTCGATTATAAAAAGTATAAAGTAAAACTCATTATTGCTGGGGAGTTTTATGAAGATGCTGCCCCTTATATGGCGCAAATAAAGGAGTTGGATTTAGAAGAATATTTGGTGCTTAAAACAGATTTTATTCCCAATGCTGAGGTAGGGCAGTATTTTTCTGCTTCAGACATGGTGGTTCAAACCTATTTAAGCGCAACACAAAGTGGCGTAACACAAATAGCCTATTATTATGATAAACCAATGCTAGTAACAGAGGTGGGGGGGCTAGCAGAATTGGTTCCTGCGGGTAAGGTAGGCTATGTTTGCAAACAAAATGCAGCCGAAATTGCGGCAGCCATTACCGATTTTTATGAAACACAAAAGGGCCCTATTTTTAGCAAAGGAGTAGCAGAAGAAAAGCAGAAATTTACCTGGGAATATTTGTTACAGCAGTTGTTGAGTGTATAGATTTCATTTTCAGTGTATTAGGTTTGTTTCATCTATTGTTTCTATCATCAAATTGACGGAATTTTATAAAATTGCGTCAGTATATTGACGGAATTATATAAAATAGCGTCAGTGTATTGACGGAATTTGCTATTTTTGCGAATCAAATAAATAGGTTATGTATTTAAATAGGAGTATTGAAGCCAATGTTTTACAATATTTAAGGCCTAATAAAGTATTGCTAATTTTGGGTCCAAGGCGCGTTGGCAAAACTCATTTGCTTAGAAAGGTGTTAGCTCAATTACCGCAAGAAAAAGTGCTGCAATTGAATGGGGAAGATATGGCTACGGGGGAAATATTGAAACTTAGAACAGTAGAAAATTATAAGCGTTTGCTAAGTAATTATACTTTATTGGTGATAGATGAAGCGCAGAAGATTCCTGAGATTGGGTTAATTCTTAAACTCATGGTGGATGAGATTTCAGGATTAAAAATATTGGTAACAGGCTCGTCTATGTTTGATTTAAATAATAAATTAGGAGAACCTTTAACAGGTAGAAAAATAACCTTGCAGTTGTTTTCTTTTGCGCAACAAGAGTATATGCAAATTGAGAATTTGGTTCAAACTAAATCTAATTTGGAAGAGCGTTTAATTTTTGGTTCTTACCCAGAGTTGCTTCATTGTATTAGTACAAAAGAAAAAACAAACTATTTAAATGAGTTGGTTTCAGATTATTTATTGAAAGATATCCTAACGCTAGACGGGTTAAGAAATTCTAGCAAAATGCTTGATTTGCTGAAGTTAATTGCCTTTCAAATTGGCAAGGAGGTTTCTTTAGAAGAACTGGGAAAACAACTTGGTTTAAGTAAGAATACAGTAGAACGTTATTTAGATTTGCTAAGTAAAGTTTTTGTGGTTTATAAATTAAGTGGTTTTAGCAGAAACTTAAGGAGTGAAGTAGTTAAAAGTGCTAGGTGGTATTTTTACGATAATGGAATTAGGAATGCGTTAATAGCCAACTTTTCAACTTTGAGCATGCGAACGGATGTAGGAGAATTATGGAAAAATTATTGTTTTAGCGAACGATTAAAGCATCAGCATTATCAGCAAATTCAGGCAAGTAATTATTTCTGGCGCACCTACCAACAGCAAGAAATAGATTGGATAGAGGACCGGGATGGAAATCTTTTTGGTTATGAATTAAAGTGGAATTCTAAAAAGGCAGTAAAACCACCCAAAACTTGGAGTAATGCTTATCCTAATGCTCAGTTTGCGGTAATTACTCCTGATAACTATTTAGATTGGATTGGCGCCTAAAGAATTATTTGTTTTTTAGGAAGTAATTCCTACCTTCGCATCCCCCTCAAAAGGGAGACTAAAGGAAAGGAGGTGCACATAATATGATCCATATCAGCGTAAAAGAAAATGAATCACTCGATAGAGCTTTGAAGAAATTCAAAAAGAAATTCGAGAAAACCGGTGTTGTGAAAGAACTTCGCGGCCGCCAAGCGTTTATTAAGCCGTGCATTAACAAACGTCACGAAAAAATCCGTGCAGCCTACAAATTAAAGATGCAACAACAAGATCAAGCTTAATTGCTGTTCTTAAAATTATAAAAGCCCTGTCGATTATTTCGATAGGGCTTTTTTTTGCCTTAAATCTAATTTTCTGATGTGAATTCCAATTTTTTTTATATATTGCTCCTAGCAATTTGCCTATGCAAGTACTAGAAGCCATTCAGCAATTTTTAGCTTACGTTAAGTTTGAGAAAAAACAATCGGCTCATACCCTGCTTGCTTTAGAGAACGACCTTGGCCAATTTTCTACCTTCCTTAAAACAGTTTACGAGCAAACCTTAATAACTCAATTAAGCCACTTGCAAATTCGTTCTTGGCTCTCTCAATTAATGAGCGAAGGCGTGAGTGCCAGAAGCATTAGCAGGAAAATTTCTTCATTGCGTTCTTTCTTTAAATTCTTAATGCGCGAAGAACTTATTTTAGTAAACCCAATGAGCAAAATTCAAGCTCCTAAAGTAGAGAAAAAGTTGCCTGTTTTTGTAGAAGAAAAAGCCATGAAGACACTCTTTGATGGCTCCCTTGCTAAAGAAGAAAGTGCAAATGAAGCCATAGAAATACAAGAAGACCTTATCTTGCTGGTTTATTACAGCACTGGGATGCGTTTGTCTGAATTAATTCAGTTAAAAGAAACAGATGTAGATTTGTATAGAATGCAAGTGAAGGTGCTGGGTAAGCGTAACAAAGAGCGTATTATACCTATCCCTAGAGAATTGGTTGCTTCATTAGAGAGTTATTTGAAAGAAAAATCGGCGTTGGGTCTTGCGCACCATTATGTATTTTGTTTAAAGAATGGAGAGCCTTGGTATCCAAAGAAGATTTACAATTTAGTAAAGTCTAAGTTAAGCCAAGTAACTACTATACAAAAAAGGAGTCCGCATGTATTACGCCACACCTATGCCACCCATTTGTTAAACAATGGTGCCGATTTAAATGCTATAAAAGAATTGTTGGGTCATGCCAACCTTAGCGCCACACAAGTTTACACACACAATAGTATAGAGAGATTAAAACAGGTGTATAAAAATAAACACCCAAGAGCCTAACCTGCCTTAAATAAATAAACCATGGGAGGAAGGTGGCAGGGCAGGTGCCATTTGAATCTCAACAAAGATTAAAAATATGAAGATCGAAATTCAATCCATTCATTTTAAAGCCGACGTAAAGTTGCTAGACTTTGTAAAAGCAAAAATTGAAAAGACCAAAACCTTTTTTGAGGGAGCGCAGCAGGCAGATGTTTACCTGAGGCTGGAGAAAGATAGTCATGGCGAAAATAAAGTAGTAGAAGTGAAAATGAACGTGGCAGGCAATCCTATTTTTGCCAAAGAGCACAGCAGCACTTTTGAAGCAGCAACAGATATGGTAATGGATAAGTTGGTAGCTCAGATAAAGAAGCACAAAGAGAAATTGCAGGCCAAGACGGTGTAAGCAAGTATTTTAAAATAATAAAAAAGCGGCTAATCTTTAACATTAGCCGCTTTTTTATTGTGCCTCTAACCTGTATACCGGAAATCTTCTGTATTCTTTTTCTTGATAAGGAGAGTTTTGGTAAATAAAATCTAGCACAGCTTGTTGTTGTTTTGCCAACGCTGGATTTTCTTGTTTCCAAGATTCAAATTTCTCATTTAGCCCGGGTTGTGTCTTTAATAGTTCCGCTGCTTCTTCTTCAAAAACATAGGCAGAATAGCCTTCCTTTTGGTTCAAGATAGGGTCAAAGAAATTCCAAGCCATAAATCCATCTTCTGTGCTTGGTTCAAGGCATTCCATAACATATTTCCAATTGCCTTGATTGAGCGGTATAAGTACATCCCCAGCTCTTACCAATACACGCATGAAACGTGTTTCTGTTTTTATATTGGTATGCGGAAAATGGCCTTCATAAGGTTGTTTGGCGTGGGTAATATCTGTAATGTAATATACATTTAGGTTTAAAAAAGTATCTTCTGAAAACTCCGTCATTTCAACACCAGCGATTTGCAATTTATAGCGGGCCATTTGCCATTGTTTAGGCAATACATAGGCGGCAGGAGTGGGCACAGAAAGCGCAGCGCTACATTTATAAAAATAAGGAATTTTGGCTGTAATGGGTTTGTTTTTATTGTAATAAGAGTAGTTGTATTTTCCTAGAGAACTTGGCTTTTGCTCATAGGCATATCCTTTAAAATTGAGCATAAGTGAATCGGTTCTAGATATTTTAAAATTACTTTGAAAAGGTGTTTCGAACATGCTGTTTTGGATATCGTAAACCCTAGCCTGCCTAATTAAAATGGTATTTTCTGAAGTGTAATTATAAATAGATTTAAGGATAGCTAGGGTGGCATTAACGCGGGTAGCATAAGGCTTTAACATATGCGATTCTGTAACAAAGCCCAAGGTATGGTGCAAGGCTGCAAAGCCGGTAGAGTACTTAGGCGATTCTATAAAAGTTTCGTAGCCATTGGGTATAGGAGAGTTACCAAATACATTTACATAGGGTGCCATTTCCCAACCTTTGGTCTTCATGTTCTGGTAAACATATTTTTGGGCATCGGGTTGAACCAACTCCGCCATTTTTCCGCCCAATTTATCCTGTTGTGTGGTGATGAGGGTCATGGCATATTGGTAATCTGCGCCATTAGAGGTATGCGTATCTACAAACACATCTGGATTCCAAACTTTAAACAAGCCCATAAAAGCAGCAGTAATCCAGCTATCCATTTTAATAAAATCGCGGTTTAGGTCTAGGTTCATGCCATCTGCTCTAAAGCCCTTGGCTTCTGGCCCTAACTGGCCGCAGCGCGTAGAGGTTTTTCTATTTACCATTCCTTCAATATTATAGGCAGGTATAATAAGTAGGGTTACATTATCTGCAATTTTGCTTGGATCTTTTAAAAGCTCTTTGATCCAAACGAGGCTGGCATCTATACCATCTGTTTCGCCAGGGTGAATACCATTCATAACTAGCATCACGGTTCTACTTTTATCTTCTGGTGCAGGAGGGGAGAGGCGTTTATTTTTGTCAATTATCAAACAATTAAAATTAGGTGCAGGTACAGTAAGTAAAGCATACTCACTGCTTTGATCCAACTGTCTGTAGGCAGCAATGAGTTCTTCAAACTTAGGCGTAGTATTGCCTTTAAAAGGCTCTTCGCGTTTTTGGGAAAATGTAGTGTTTGGTATTAGAATTCCGCAAAAGAGTAGAAAAGAGGAAAGGACTTGTAACGAAAATATTTTCATGAATCGAGATTAGTTAAACAAATATACATTTCAAAAGCATTGTACTTATTTAGTTTAGAATTAAGAAAATATTGATGGGTGACGGAGGACGGGGGACTTACATCCAATAGAAAAAACATTTTAAATTTTATTTGGAAAAGAATTTCGAAATACTAGATTTGCGCCACTGTTACGCTTCAAACTTCTCTTTAAATAATTTTTTTTGCTTCCTGCTTGTAAACATCCTGCAAAACACTACATTTGCAGTCCTTTTAAAAATGAAAGGTGTGTAGTTGAATAGTTCTTTGCAGGTTAATTGTCACTAAGTAAGTTAATTACAGCTTGGTAACAGTTAAAATGAAAACTTATTGTTTCGCATTAAATGCCACTTTAGCTCAGCTGGTAGAGCAACTGATTTGTAATCAGTAGGTCGCTGGTTCGATTCCGGCAAGTGGCTCTCTGGTTGATAAACCATGGGGAGATTCCAGAGCGGCCAAATGGGACGGACTGTAAATCCGTTGCGAGAGCTTCGAAGGTTCGAATCCTTCTCTCCCCACCAAGGAAGCAATAGGTAAGGCAATTTTGCGGGAGTAGCTCAGTTGGTAGAGCGACAGCCTTCCAAGCTGTAGGTCGCGGGTTCGAGCCTCGTCTCCCGCTCGTAAATGCTAAATAAGCAAAACATGGGAGTCCCAAAAGGATTCCTAACTGCCTTTGTAGCTCAGTGGTAGAGCACTTCCTTGGTAAGGAAGAGGTCGGCAGTTCGATTCTGCTCAACGGCTCAAGAAGAAAATAAAAACATAAACTTAAACTTAAAATACAATGGCTAAAGAAAAATTTGACCGCAGTAAACCGCACGTTAACATCGGCACAATCGGTCACGTTGACCACGGTAAAACTACTTTAACAGCTTCTATCACTAAGGTGTTAGCTGAAAAAGGTTTATCAGAAGCTCGTTCTTTCGAATCTATCGACTCAGCTCCAGAAGAGAAAGAGCGTGGTATCACCATCAACACAGCTCACGTTGAGTATTCAACAGCTAACCGTCACTACGCTCACGTAGACTGTCCAGGTCACGCG
>VEQB01000564.1 GCA_018883485.1 Bacteroidota bacterium | reverse complement strand
GCATAGCACCACATCGAAGTCTTCAGCCTCTATGCGTTGAACTCCTTCCTCTCCATTTCCAGCTTCTTCAACTTGGTAACCTTCGTATTCTAGTATTTCTCGAAGTGTATTCCTTATTGCCTTCTCATCATCAATTATCAATATTTTGGCCATAATCTTTTACTTGTGTTTGTAAAAGTCACAATTTTTAAATGTAATAAAAACCTTGTTGATATTTGGTTGATTAATAATTATAGATTTCATCCACTAAAAAACGGTATTGGATAAATTTTTGTCGCAATCTGCTTAGGTTTATCGCATTCGATGTTTGCGAATCCATAGGAACTATGGAAAATGGGTCAAATTCTTTCCTTGCTATAGATTATATAGATTAGGAACCAAAGGCTAACGATTTTTGAAAGCAATTGGGTAACAAAATGGGTAGTATACAGTTCTAAATGGATAGATAATTTGCTTTTGTAGCGGAGTCTGCTTTTTCAGAATAACTAATATCCTCTTACATAAAGTAGAGCAAATTATGCATAAACAAGTTAGCTAATTGCCTGTAGTGTATTTAACAATAGAGCAATTCTCGTCATAGGGCCTACACCTCCTGGAACAGGTGTAATCCAGCTACTTTTAGGCGCAACTGAATCAAAGTGTACATCCCCCTTTAATTTGTATCCTTTCGTAAGGCTAGCATCCTCTATCCTTGTAATACCTACATCAATTACCACTGCACCCTCTTTAATCATATCTCCCTTTAGGTATTCTGGTATTCCAACGGCTGCAATAATAATATCTGCTTCCCGCGTGAATAGACTTACATCTGGCGTTTTGCTGTGGCAAACTGTAACCGTGCAGTTCTTTTGAAGCATTAATGCACTCATTGGTTTTCCAACAATATCACTTCTGCCAATTATCACACAATGCTTACCAGAAGTTTCAATTTTATAGTGATCCAATAATTGAATTACGCCATAAGGCGTTGCTGGTAGAAAAGTTTTTAGTCCTTTAAACATCATACCCACATTCATGGGATGAAATCCATCTACATCTTTTTTAAAACTTATGGTTTCTGTTACCTTTTTTTCATTAATATGTTTAGGTAAGGGTAACTGAACAATTAAACCATCAATTTCTGGATTGTTATTTATTTTAACAACTTCCTCTAACAATTCAGCTTCACTTATGGAGGCTTCAAAACGCAACACTGTAGAATTAAAGCCAACCTCCTCGCAGTCCTTAGCTTTTGCAGCTACATAGGTCATACTTGCCCCATCAGAACCTACCAAAATTGCAGCTAAATGCGGTATTTTTTTACCAGATGCTTTTAAGGCTTCAACATTTAATTTTATTTCATGTTTTAAGGTTTGCGAAACTTCATTACCATTAAGGAGGTTCATCATAAATAGAATAATTAGTCTAATTTAAGTACCGCCATAAATGCCGATTGAGGAATTTCTACTGAACCAACTTGGCGCATGCGTTTTTTACCCTCTTTCTGTTTTTCTAGCAATTTTCTCTTTCTAGAAATATCAC
>VEQB01000133.1 GCA_018883485.1 Bacteroidota bacterium | reverse complement strand
GGAATTTCCGAAAAAATGTTTAGTTTTGTCCATGTAGCATTTTAATTTTTAGCGAAATCAAAACTACAATAAAGAAGGGAACTTACTTGTTTCCTTCTTTTAAATTTTTATCGGACAACATTGATTATTAATATAAAATGTTATAAAATTTTTAAAGCATTAGCGTTACTGAAGCCGCGCCAGAACCAAATAAACCTGCGGGGTCTGGTTTTGTGATTTTTACACTTATAGCTACATCCAATTCTATCAATAAATTAGAAATCCTTTGTAAAATAGTTCTGGCTAAATCTTCAATAAATTCCCTTGGAATTTCCATTTCTTCCGTAATAATTCTATGAATATTTTCGTAGTTTATTACCTCTTCTATTCTTTTAAATTCTCGGTGCTCGGGAACCTCTTGGTCTATCTTAATGGTTACTATAAAAGTTCCTCCTTTTTCGCGTTCGTGTGCATATAACCCATGATAGGCGTGAAAACTTAAATTTTCTAGTGCTGTTGTTAGTTTCATATTCGTAATATCTTTTAAGGAATTGTACAAATTAACTATTTTCGCACCTAAACAACTATTTGATATGAACCAAGCAGCAGATTTTCAGCGCGCCAGTAAAACAGATCAGTTTCAACACCATGATTATTATTTGATGGATGAGTTGCTTACTGATGAGCATAAATTAATTCGCAGTACCGTTAGGGATTTCGTAAAACGCGAAATTTCTCCAATTATCGAAGATTCTGCACAAAAATGTTTATTCCCTCATTTTCTAATTAAAGGGATGGCAGAAGTAGGTTGTTTTGGAGCTCAGTTGCCCGCAGAATATGGCTGCGGTGGCCTAGATTACATTAGCTATGGCATCATTATGCAAGAGTTGGAGCGCTGCGATTCAGGCATTCGTTCTACTGCTTCGGTTCAAGGCAGTTTAGTTATGTATCCTATTTATAAGTTTGGTTCAGAAGAACAAAAGCGCAAGTACCTACCTAAATTAGCCAATGGCGAAATGATGGGCTGCTTTGGATTAACTGAACCAGATCATGGATCAAACCCAGCTGGCATGACCACCAATTTTAAAGATGCGGGTGATGGGAAACATGTGATTTTAAATGGGGCCAAGATGTGGATTAGCAATTCACCTTTTGCAGATGTTGCCGTTGTTTGGGCAAAGAATGAAGCAGGCGTAATTAAAGGTATAATCGTAGAACGAGGCATGCCAGGATTTACCACTCCAGAAACACATAATAAATGGAGTTTAAGAGCAAGTGCTACAGGTGAATTGGTTTTTAATGATGTAAAAGTTCCTAAAGAAAATATTTTGCCAGGATTTGAAGGCCTAAAAGGTCCTTTAACTTGCTTAAATTCTGCTCGCTATGGCATTAGCTGGGGCGCCATTGGCGCGGCTTTAGATTGTTACGATACTGCTTTGCGTTATGCCAAAGAGCGCAAACAATTTGGACGCCCAATAGCAGGGTTTCAATTGCAACAAAAGAAGTTAGCCGAAATGATTACAGAAATTGCCAAAGCGCAATTGCTTACTTGGCGTTTAGGAGTTTTAATGAATGAAGGCAGAGCAACTCCTGCACAAATTTCTATGGCAAAACGTAATAATGTGGCCATGGCCTGCACCATTGCACGCAATGCTCGTCAGATGCTTGGTGGTATGGGCATTACCGGCGAATACAGCATTATGCGCCACATGATGAACTTAGAATCTGTTGTGACTTATGAAGGTACACATGATATTCACCTGCTCATTACTGGTATGGATGTTACTGGGGAAAATGCTTTTACATAGGAACATTGATAAGTCTTCCCCCCTGGCCCCCCTTCCAGGGAGGAACCCTAACCCAGAACTTTTTACTTAAAACTTAACACTTAACACTTAAAACTTAATACTCAAAACTAGTCTTGCTATGTACAAAATAAAATTTGGAACCGACGGCTGGAGAGGCATAATTGCCGATGATTTTACCGTGGAAAATGTGCGCAGAGTTGCACAAGGAACTGCTGATTATGTTAAGGCAAATTTCCCAAACAACTTATCTGTTGTGTTGGGGCATGATTGCCGATTTGCAGGTGAATTATTTGCCGAGAACACCGCTCGTATTTTAAATGCCAATGGCATTAAAGTAAAGATGGCTAAAGGTTATGTTTCAACCCCTATGATAAGCTTAGGTGCTGTTAAACATGGTTCCGCTTTGGGCGTAATTATTACGGCTAGTCATAACCCTCCAGCCTATAATGGCTTTAAGCTTAAGGCGCATTATGGTGGCCCAAGCTCTCCTGCGGTTATTGATGCTGTAGAAAAGGCAATTCCTGAAACAGTTTCTGTGGCGCTTCAAAGTCATGATGCCAATGTAAAAGCTGGTATGGTAGAATATGTAGATTTAGAAACCTTATACGTTAATGAGGTAGAAAGTAAATTTGATTTGAAGGCCATTAAGGGTAGCAAAATGGAGTTTGCTTACGACGCTATGTTTGGCGCAGGCCAAAATGTAATGCGTCGCTTGTTTCCTGATATAACTTTGTTGCACTGCGATTATAACCCTAGTTTTGAAGGGCAAGCTCCAGAGCCAATCGATAAAAATTTAGGTGAATTTAAAGAGCTCATTAAAGTTTGTGGAGATATAGATTGTGGTTTGGTTACAGATGGAGATGCCGATCGAATTGGTTTATATAATAAGGTTGGTAAGTTTGTAGATTCTCACCATATCATTCTATTATTAATCCATTATTTGCACAAGTATAAAGGCATGGATGGTAAGGTTATTACTACTTTTAGTGCCACCAGTAAGATAACGGAAATGGCAAAAGCCTACGGACTCGATTTTGAAATTACAAAGATTGGGTTCAAATACATTTGCGAGAAAATGGTTGCCGAAAATGTATTGGTAGGAGGGGAAGAAAGCGGAGGAATTGCTATTAAAGGTTTTATACCAGAGCGCGACGGTATTTGGATTGGCCTGACCCTTTGGGAGTTTATGGCAAAGACTGGAAAGAGCCTAGACGAATTGATTCAAGAAGTGTATGATGTAGTGGGTACCTTTGCTATGGGAAGAATAGATTTACATATAACAGAAGAAATTAAACACAAAGTATTGGCCAATTGCCAAGCAGGTAAATACACTGAATTTGGAAATTATAAAGTTGAAAAAGTAGAAACCATTGATGGCTTCAAATTTCACCTTACAAATTCTGATAGCCCAACGTATTCCGAAGCTTTAACAAAGGAATGGGTGATGATACGAGCTAGTGGAACAGAGCCAGTATTGCGTGTATATTCTGAAAGTGATACAGATGCCAATGCGAGCAAAATACTAGAAGCTACAAAAGCTGTGCTATTGAGTTAAAATAGCAATTTTTCCTTTTGAACCGGCGAGCACAACCAGCTTGCCGGTTTTATCAGATTGTACTACATGAAAGCTATCAGTGCTTACTTTTCCTTTACCTTGAATTGGGTTCAAAATGATTCTATTAAGGTTGTTAATATCTACGCCACTTGTACCACATGTTATAAATTCTGGGCTTGAACCAATAAAGCTAACACAAGACCGATAGCCACTGTAAAATGGCTTCATGTTTAACAACTCTAAACCATCTTTAGAATATTTGTAGGAATATGCTCCCTGCTTAGTCTTGGCGGTATCCGAAGCATAATCGCCACCAACGATAATGATACTACTTTTATTAAATGCAAAAGAAAATGCACCTTGAGAGTTCCTCCCTTGCAACATGCTTTTCAATTCAAAACGTTGATATTTTTTGTCAATTTGTAGCCAATGCATAACACTCTTAACCCCTCCGGTAACAAAGGCAATACTACTTTTTGGCATGCATTTAAAACTAGTTCCAGAGGCAGCAAAAAGAGTTTCACCATCTACAGCCCAAGGCTGCATAGCAGTATCAAAAGGGTGCCAAGTATTGCCGCCATCCATGGTTTTTAAAAGTACAAATCTTTTGTCTATTGGGTCGCCAATTACTACGCCCTTATATTTATCCCAAAAATCTACTGCATCTAAAAATATTTCTGGCCTGTTGTCTTCAAAAACTTTTTGCCAAGAGATCCCACCATCAAAGGTTTTGAATATATAGCCTGGCGAACCGCTAGATACAGCAATGGCAGCATCTTTATTCAAGGCTTTTATAGCACGTAATTCTAAATCTGGATAACCTTGTATTTGCATTAATGTAAAGGTTTTTCCTGCATCTGTGCTGCGACCAACCACGCTTTGATTGCCACTTACCCAAACAACTTTATTATTTACTACCGACATGCCCCTAAAGCTCAATTTGTGGTATTGTATAGGAGCTGTGATATTGGTTGTATCGTAGCTTAAGGTATCCAAAACCCTAAGGTTATATTGGGCAGAAACATAAAGGGGTAGGCAGGCTATGAAGGTTAATACTTGCCAAATTTTCATAGTAGCAAGTTATGGAAATATTAAATAATAAATTTCAGTTGCTAACGGTTTATTGTTTATAGTCTTTTCTTTTTTGAAAGAATTTCTAGGGAAATCTCATTACGAGAGCGGCCTTTCGACTTCGAGGACCGGCCTGCGGCATGCGGGGGGCGCGAGCGCGCTGGGTGCCTTCGCCGCGTGGGGCCTCTTTTGTCTCCTCCTCAAGCTCTTGCTCAAACTCAAACGGTCTTCCCCCCTAGCCCCCCTTCCAGGGGGGAGTTTACATGTCAGTTTGTTTTTACTCATATATGTATTGATCTAATTGAAAATATCTTAAAAAGTAAATCTTGTATGAGCTATAGGTCATACGCATGTAGGCTTTCCCCCCTGGACTGCGTCCGCCTCCCGGCGTAAGGGGTAGGGGGGAAGACTTGTATTAACACAAAAAAGGCCCCCCAAATGGAAGGCCTTCATTCTAAATCTTATTACTCTTAATTCGTAATTCGTAACTCGTTTTACACCCCTACATCATGCAATGCACTTTCCATTACATATGGATGTTTGGTAGGATAAAGATTAGCTTTTGTTAATGCTCTTAAAGTCATCCATAAAAAGGCTCCAGAAAACAAGCATAACATACCAATTTCCATTAGGCCAATTCCTTGTGAGGCTACTTTAATCACTCCTCCCGGGAATTCTTCACTTGGGTCGGTTGCTAAATTCATTGCACCTGGCATAACCATTGCCCATACATCTAACCAATGTCCAACTAATAATAATGGACCAATTATATAGCCAGCAATTCTGCTGCGTTTCCAATTTCTCATCATGAAAAAGAAGAAAGGTGTTACAAAGTTTAAGAATAGGATTAACAATATCCATCCTTTGTAAGAACCCCACAAGCGGTCTTTATAGTAAACTACTTCTTCTGGAATATTCGCATACCAAATTAGCAAGAATTGTGATACCCACATATAAGTCCAGAATACCGAGAAAGCAAACATAAATTTACCTAAATCATGGATATGCTCATCCGTAGCAATATTTAAATAACCTCTGCTGCGCAAGTAGTGGGTAAACAAATATATAATGGTTAAGGCGCTAACCCAACCTGTAGCAAAATTGTAAACCGAGAAAATCGTAGAATACCAATGTGCATCAATACTCATCATTTGATCCCATGAAAACATAGAGAAAGTAAATCCAAAAATTACAGTAAATGCTGCAGATAATGCATAGGTCTTTCTGTAATTCTCTAGTCCTCCAACGGTATCTTCATTTCTGCTGTATTTTCTAAACATGTGTGCAGCCCAAATCCAGAAGCCCATAAACAATGCCATTCTAATAAAGAAGAAAGGCTTGTTAAGGTACCAGCTTTTACTTGCCAATAATGCATCGTAATTGCTGCTACCTTCGGTCATAATACCATCGTGTGCCCAATGGTATAAAATAGGTAAGGCAAATAAACTAATAATTAAAAGAATTGGTCCGCCAATTAAAGAGTATTCACTCATGGCTTCTGGAATTCTGCGGATGGCAATATACCAACCTGCGTTTGCTATCTGGCTAATGGCAATAAATGCTGCCGCACAAATAGAAACAATAAAAAAGAAATACCCATTTACCAAAAGGTTAGCCCAAAAGCGCTTTTGTACCAAGTGGTGTAGGTCGTGTTCAGATAATCCTTCAATATGCGGATGGTATGTAAAATAACCAATAGCGGCTAATACTAATCCAACAACCATTAATCCAAAGGCCCATTTTTTATTGCCAGAGGTAATGGTGTATTTTTCTTCTCTGATATGAACTTCTGCGTGTTCCATTGTGTTCGTTTTCTAGGTTAAAGGTTATTTACTTGCAGTAGCTGTGTACGGAGCAGTACCATTTACAGAATGAATATAATGCACTACTTGCCAAATTTGCTCTGGACTTAATACCGTTCCATAAGCGCCCATTAGGTTTTTGCCATACTTTATGGAGTAAAACATTTTACCATCTGGTGTAGTCTTAATACGGTCTGAGTTATAATCTGGTGGCGGTGGATATTTACCTGCCGCAACAATGGTTCCGTCGCCAGCGCCTTTTTCTCCATGGCAAGGTGTACAAT
>VEQB01000132.1 GCA_018883485.1 Bacteroidota bacterium | reverse complement strand
AATGTGAGATACGTATGATGTACCTTTGGCCAGATGGAGATGAAGCCCCAACATTAGCCATATCATTAAGCAGAATGAGTAGAGGTAAAATGATTGGGGTGCGCTATAATAAAGATTTAACTTGGGTGGGAAGTACCGTTTCATTTTTTGAACTATGAAATATTTTTTAATTGCAGGAGAGGCTAGTGGAGATTTGCTTGCATCACAATTGATGCGAGGTATTTTAAATAACGACCCTAGTGCAGCATTTGAATATTGGGGAGGTGATGCTATGGCCGAAATTGCACCCGGCTTAAAGCAACATTACAAAGACATTGCCATCATGGGATTTTTGGAAGTGCTGCTCAAAATTAGAGAAATTAAAGGCAATATAAACCGCTGTAAAGCAGATATTCTTAGCTTTAAACCCGATGTATTAATCTTGGTAGATTACCCGGGTTTTAACATGCGTATGGCAAAGTTTGGTAAAGAAAATGGGATTAAAACTTGCTACTATATTGCGCCAAAAATTTGGGCTTGGAATGAGGCAAGAGGTAAAAAACTAGAAAAGTATGTTGACTTACTCCTACTCATTTTTCCATTTGAAGCCAACTATTTTAAAAAGTGGATGGTGAAGTCGGTTTATGTTGGAAACCCTTTGGTTGAACAATTAAAACAATTGCATAGCGACCCAGACTTTTACAACAAAAACAAACTAGATAAAGATAAACCACTCATAGCTTTGTTGCCTGGAAGCAGAAAACAAGAGGTAAAAATAATGTTGCCCATTATGCTAAGTGCCGCCAATCATTATCCAGAGTATCAATTTGTAATTGCAGGTGCCCCTGGGTTAAGCAAGGAGTTTTATGCCATTTATTTAGATAAACAAATATCACTTGTATTTGGAGAAACGCATCAAATTTTAAAACATGCTACAGCTGCGGTGGTTTGTAGTGGAACAGCCTCTTTGGAAACAGCAATTTTAGGTATACCACAAGTTTGTGTGTATGCAGCTAATCCAATTACTTATGCCATTGCAAAAAGAGTGGTAAAAGTTAAATATGCTTCCTTGGTTAATCTTAATTTAGATAAATTGGTGGTGGTAGAATTAATTCAAAAAGACTTAAGCCCAGAGCGTATTTTTCAGGAGTTGAAATATATTTTACCTGGAGGTTTAAAGTATAAAACTTTATTACAAGATTATGCCGCTTTAAACGATTTGTTTGGTAACGAAGATGCAGCCAACAAAGCTGCAAAAGAGATTGCTAAATTGCTAAAGGCTTAAAAGAAGTAACATTTAAAACCTGAGTACAAAAATCATATTCTTGTGTTTGGTTGCTGGCTATAATAATGGTGCGTTTGCCTAATTGAGATTGAATGGTATCTCTGTACCAAGCAGTGCCTTTCTCGTCTAAATTGGTGCAAGGCTCATCTAACAACAATAGTGGCGTATCACTAAATAAGGCCAAAACAAGCTTTAAACGTTGTTTCATACCAGAAGAAAAATGCTTTATAAATTTATGCTCATTGCCTTGTAGGCCGCTATTTAAAAGTATTTCGCTCAGGTTTGAACCAAGGCACAGTGGTAATAATTTAAAGTGAAAAGCAAGCATTTCATTGAGCGTAAACTCTTCTGGCAAGTCTAAGTAAGGAGCGGCAAAAACCATCTGCCCTTGAAGGGCTTCTTCTGTTAACAACTCTTGGTTAAAGGTATAAGAAATATTCCCCTTACTAAAGGTTTGAAAGTTATAAATGAGTTGTAGTAAAGTAGATTTCCCGCTGCCATTATTACCTGTTAAGGCAGTGGCAGAATTGCTTAGAAAAGTATGGTTAATACCTTTAAAAATCCATTGCCTGTTAAAGCGTTTACCAATATCGATGAGCTCAACCTGCAAGGGATAAAAATTTACTTACTGTTAAAACCCTTTAAAACACCACGTTCAGAATTACGTATAAAAGAGAGTATTTCATCACGCTCTGCACTTGGCGCAAATTGATTTTCTGCAATGGTTAAAGCCTTGCTAAGATTATTATTATGTACAAAAAGTACTCTATAAATATCTTGAATCTCCGTAATTTTTTCGTTACTAAAACCGGCCCTGCGCAAACCAACCGCATTCACACCTTCGTAGGTTAATGGATATCTGCCAGCCTTAACAAAAGGAGGAACATCTTTGCTTACCATACTTCCACCTTCAATCATAACATTTCTGCCAACCAAACCAAATTGATGAATAGCAGATAAGCCGCCAATTCTTGCATAATCTTGAATGGTAACATGCCCAGCAACTTGCACTCCGTTGGCAATAATTACATTGTTACCTACAACACAATCGTGGGCTAAATGCGAGTAAGCCATAATTAAACAGTTTGAACCAACTTCTGTTTTAAACTTATCTTTAGTACCACGATTTAAGGTTACACACTCTCTAATGGTTGTGTTATCGCCAATGATAACAAGCGTTTCTTCTCCATCAAATTTTAAATCTTGTGGCACAGCAGAAATAACTGCACCAGGAAAAATCTTACAATTCTTTCCAATTCTAGCGCCTGGATAAACCGTTACATTAGAACCTATCCAAGTTCCATCGCCAATTTCCACATCATTATGGATTACAGCGAAAGGATCAATGCTTACATTTTCACCTATTTTAGCTTCAGGATTAACAAATGCCAAGTTATGAATCATGCTTATTTACTTTTTGCAACCTGAGCCATAAGCTCGGCTTCTGCCACTAATTTTTCGCCTACAAAAGCACTTCCTTTCATCACACAAACACCGCGGCGTATAGGTGCTGTTAAATCTAATCTAAATACTAAAGTATCACCTGGCACCACCTTTTCTTTAAATTTAGCATTATCTATTTTCATAAAGTAAGTAGAATAGTTTTCTGGGTCTTCCACTTTAGAAAGCACCAAAACACCACCAGCTTGCGCCATAGCTTCTATAATTAGCACACCTGGCATAATTGGATTACCTGGGAAATGGCCTTGAAAGAATGGCTCATTAGAGGTTACATTTTTGATGGCAATAATATGGTTGGCTCCCATTTCTAGTACTTTATCCACTAATAAAAATGGAAACCTATGCGGCAATAATTTCTCAATATCTTGGGCTTGATATAACACCGGCTTGGAAGGGTCGTTCTTAGGCACTCTATGCGAACTTCTGGTTTTCTTAATAAGTGCTTTTATCTTTTTTCCAAAAGCTACATTGGCGGCATGCCCCGGCCTTGCTGCCATAATTTGGGCTTTAATTGGGGTTCCAATTAAGGCTAAATCTCCAATTAAATCTAAAAGTTTATGACGTGCTGGTTCGTTGTGAAAACGCAAATCTACATTGTTTAAAATGCCTTCCTTCTTTACTTCTACCTTTGGCTTATTAAACATCTTAGCCAAATGATCTAGCTCACTGTCTTCAATAACACGATCTACAATAACAATAGCATTATTAAGATCTCCGCCACGAATTAATCCATTGTTGTATAAGAGCTCCAATTCGTGTAAAAAACAAAAAGTACGGCAACTAGAAATGTCTGTTTCAAACTCCTTTAAACTGGTTATAGAAGCATGCTGACTGCCCAATACCGGAGAATTATAATCTACCATTACAGTTAAACGATAATCGTCTAAAGGCATGGCAATCATTTCTACATTGCGATCATCTTCTGTGTAATAAATATTTTGAGGCACTGTAAAATACTCTCTTTCGGCATCCAATTCTTTAATTCCAGCATCACGCAAAGCCTTCATAAAAAAGCGAGAGCTACCATCCATTATAGGAGTTTCACCCCCATCAATTTGAACCACACAATTGTCTATTTCTAGCCCTGCTAGCGCTGCCATTACATGCTCTACCGTAGCAATTCTAGCACCATTTTGTTCAATGGTAGTTCCTCTAGAGGTATCTACCACATTGTCTACATCGGCATCCACAAAAGGTTGCCCTTCCAAGTCTGTTCTTTGGAATTTAATTCCATAATCTGCTACAGCTGGAATGAAAGTCATATGCACATTTTGCCCCGTATGAAGGCCAACGCCCTCTAAACTAACCGATTTTGCAATAGTTGTTTGCTTCATAATAATTCTGCAAAAAAACGAAAAGCAGCTTACTTATTTATATTTTTTATTCACCCTTCAGTTGCTTAAGCTCATTTTCTAGGGCATTTAGCCTTTTTTGCAGCTCTGGCAGCTTCCTAAAAATGGCAGTAGCCCTTAAATAATCCTTCACCTCAAAGGCTGGAGAGCCAAACCACTTGCCATTAGATTCTTTAATGCCTGCTAAAACGCCAGATTGCCCACCAAATTGGTTTCCATCGGCTATGGTTATATGGCCAGCAATGGCAACCTGCCCTCCTACTACACAATATGGTCCTAATTTGGTACTGCCTGCAATACCAGATTGACCCGCCATAACAGTATGTTTACCCACCACAACATTATGCGCAATCTGAATTAAATTATCCAATTTTGCACCTTCTTCAATGCGTGTTGTTCCCATAGTTGCCCTATCAATAGCGCAATTGGCGCCTATCTCCACATTATTTTCAATAACAACATTGCCTGTTTGTGGTATTTTTTTGTAAGATCTATCTGCTAATGGAGCAAATCCAAAACCATCACTTCCAATTATAGTGCCCGCATGAATAATGCAATTATCCCCTAACTCGCATCCATGGTATATTTTAACTCCCGGGTAAATAATGCAGTTCTTTCCAATCTTCACATCTGCTCCTAAAAATACCTGTGGATAAACTTTAGAATAATCTCCTATCTCCACATTTTTAGAGACATAAGAAAATGCGCCTAAATAAACATCCTTTCCTAAAACTGCGCTTGGTTCAACAAAACTATTGGCCTCTATGCCCTTTAAAGATTGACTAACACTATTAAACTTTTCTAATAAGTAAGTAAACGCTTCGTAAGCATTATCTACTCTTATTAATGTGGTTTGAACCAATTTTGAAGGTGCAAATTCCTTGTTTACCAACACAGCACTGGCTTGCGTAGTGTAGATATACTCCTCATATTTTGTATTTGCTAAAAAAGATAAGGCCCCTGCAAAACCTTCTTCTATTTTACAAACCGTATGCACTTGTTGGGTTCCATCCCCCTCTACTTTTCCTTTTAACAATTGGGCTAATTCATTAATGCTAATTTTCATAATCAGTTACTTTTTTCGAGAGATTTAGGGAAACAAAGAAAATATTTTGTTACAGACTTGGCCAAGGTTTCAATATTGTATTGGTCGGAGGCTTTTGCTATATCCACTACATAACCATCCTTATAAAGAATATTGATATGAAAATGGTCGAGGCTATAGGCTCTATTTTTAACAGAATCTGTAAAGATGAAACTATGTGTTTCTTCCTCTGAGATATTTTTCAAAAGCATCAACTTGTTTCGCATGGCCTTAATTTTTTCTTCTCCAAAAGCCTCACTAGCAATCACAACCTTGGGCAATTGCCTATCGCGCAGCATCAAACAAAGTTCACTCAGTATTTTGTCTTCATGGTTACACCAAACTTTAATAGAGGTCATAATATCATCGTCGTCTATTTGGGTATAATTGGAAATTCCCTCTTTATCAGAAAAAAATCTGGTTGCATGCGGTTGTTGGTATAAAAAATACGCAAAGGCAGGCGAGGCAAACAGTTTAACGCCATTTGCTGCCAAGTAAAAAGCTCTTTCCAAGGCTTTAACCAAAATACTTTCTGCGGCAATTACCGTTTTGTGCAAGTACACTTGCCAATACATTAACCTTCTGGCAATTAAAAACTTTTCTATACTATAAATACCCTTTTCATCTATTACCAATTCGCCTTCAAACACATTTAACATTTTAATAATTCTGTCTTGCCCAACCACGCCTTCTTGCACGCCAGAAAAAAAGCTATCACGGCGCAGGTAATCCAGCCTATCCATATCTAATTGGCTGCTTACCAATTGATGTAAAAAACGTTTTTTATACTTGTTTGTAAAAATATCTATACACAAGTCTAAACGTCCCTCCATTTCCTTATTTAATAGTTGCATAAGGTGCAAGGAAATTTGCTCATGAGAAAGACCTTTCACTAGAATATGCTCTAGGGTATGCGAAAAGGGGCCATGCCCAATATCATGTAACAAAATAGCGGCATAAACCGCTTCCTTCTCTTCTTGGCTAATGGCCACCCCCTTTTGTTCTAAAGTTAGCACCGCATTTTGGGTTAAGCTCATAGCTCCAATTACATGTTGAAACCGGGTATGCTGAGCACCTGGATACACATAATTAGACAAACCCAACTGCTTTATCCTTCGTAAACGCTGGAACCACGGATGAGCAATAATGTCGTAAACTAAGTCGCAGGGTATGCTAACAAAGCCGTAAACAGGGTCATTAAAATTCTTAAGTTTATTAAGCGCCACTAGTTGATTAAAATTGTGTTATTTTGCAAATATATAAATATATGAACGCAACCATTCTTTGGGCAGATGATGAAATTGATTTATTAAAGCCCCATATTTTGTTTTTAACCAATAAAGGCTACTCTGTAG
>VEQB01000563.1 GCA_018883485.1 Bacteroidota bacterium | reverse complement strand
ATATATCCAGACTTTTTAAGGTCGCCTAAGGTTTTAATTTTTTGGTTCATAATTATGGGTTCAAGTTAAAAACACCAATTCTCAAATTAAGTTTAAAAAAGGGTAATATTGTACTAAACAGTTCGCTAAACATTTTAAGATGAAGACAATCATTACGCTATTATTTGGTATCCTTTCATTTCAAGCTTCGGCCCAGATTGCTATGAGCAGCCAAACTTTACATGAATTTACACGCATTGAACAAGTTTGTGAAGAGCAACAAATTAGCAAGCAATTAATAGAAAAAGAGCTTTCTAATTTACCCATCTTTAAAGTAAATGGCCAATATTGTATTTCTGCCTTATTAAGGGTTGAACCAAACTTTACAGCCACAAACTACCATCCAAAATTTTATTACGGAAAAAAAATTGGAAGTTACATAACTGTTAAAATCCCTTTGCGCTTTGTTAACCAAATTTCGTTAATGGAAGAGGTGAGTTATATAGAAATAGCAGAGCGCATACAACCAGAGAACAACAAAATGACCCGTGATGTGAGGGCAGATAGTGTTTGGAATGGGTTTAATCTACCTAAAGGTTTTACAGGTAAGAATGTTTTGATTGGTGTTACAGATTGGGGATTTGATTATACCCATCCTATGTTTATGGATACAACTTTAAGCAAAACAAGAATTAGGGCTGCTTGGGATCATTTTAAGCAAACCGGCGCCAAGCCAACAGGGTTTGATTATGGCGTTGTTTACCAAACTCCATCAGAATTAGCAAACGCTCAATCAGATACAGCTGGCACCTATTACGATTATGCCACGCATGGGAGTCACGTAGCCGGAATAGCTGCTGGAAGTGGCGCTGGCATTGGTTACAGAGGGGTTGCCTTCGAGGCAGAATTCTTGTTTAACTCTATACAATTAGATGTTGGTGCCGCCATCGATGCTTTTACTTGGATGCAAGAAATTGCACAAAAAGATAAGAAGCGCTTGGTTATAAATATGAGTTGGGGATTATATTATTTGGGTACCATGGATGGCACTTCTATTCTAAGTAAGGTGATAGAAGAAATGAGCAAAGAAGGTGTTGTTTTTATAACCTCAGGTGGCAATAATGGAGGCGTAAATTTTCATATTAAAAAGGACTTTAACAACGATAGTTTAAGATCGAGGATTAGCTTCTATGGATATAGCTTACACCCGAGTATGTGGGGCCAAAGTATTACTATGTGGGGCATGCCCAACAAGCCTTTTGTAGCAGGCTTTGAGGTATATAATAGTGCGAATTTGAAGCTTGGTTCAAGCCGTATTTATAATACCTTAAACGGAAGTAATTATATAGACTCGTTTATGGTTATAAATAATGATACCATATTATATAATCTTAGTATTGAAAATGCCCACCCGCAAAACAATAGACCGCATATTAGAATGCGCATTAAAAGTACCAACACCCAATTACAAGTTGTTTTGGTATCTGCTGCCAATAGCGGAACTGTGCATTATTGGAATGTGGTAGAACTAAGTAATGGGGTTGGTAATTGGG
>VEQB01000562.1 GCA_018883485.1 Bacteroidota bacterium | reverse complement strand
GGTTAAAGGAGGATTTATAAACTACTGCATCATTCATTTGCAGATTTTTTATAATATCGCTTTGAACCTTAGGCGTTGCAGTGGCCGTTAAAGCAATCATAGGAACATCCTTTATTTCTTTAACCATTTGCTTAATGCGGCGGTACTCTGGCCTAAAATCATGCCCCCATTCCGAAATACAATGCGCCTCATCTACTGCCACAAAGGAAATATCAATGGTTTTTAAAAACTCTATAGTTTCGTCTTTCTTAAGGGTTTCTGGCGCTATATATAGCATTTTAGTATTACCCGCATTGATATCCTTCTTAACAGTAGTTATTTCTCCTTTATTTAAGGATGAATTTAAAAAATGGGCCACGCTCTCATGAGATAATGAGCGTATGGCATCCACCTGATTCTTCATTAAGGCAATTAATGGAGAGATAATTATTGCCGTACCTGGCATAATAAGGGCTGGTAATTGGTAACAAACCGATTTACCGCCACCTGTGGGCATAATTACAAAAGTATCATTGCCACTTAATAGATTATGTATAATTTCTTCTTGTTCGCCTTTGAAACTATCAAACCCAAAATACTCCCTAAGTGCCTCCTTAAGATTTGGTTGCACACTTTTTTCTTTTCCTTTTACACTTTTTACGACCGCCATTGCTTTATTTTTCAAACTAGTCCACTAATTTACGGCAATTTAACCGATAATTAAAACCAAAAAATATAAAATCTTCATTTCTTTGCAGAAGAAAAGTCGGGAAACCGGATTAGTGAAGAAATATGCAGAATAAAAACAATTATGCCATAATTATGGCTGGTGGAGTTGGAAGTAGATTTTGGCCAAGTAGCAGAAGCAGTCATCCCAAACAATTTATTGATATTCTTGGGGTTGGCAAATCTCTCATACAACAAACCTACGAGCGCTTTCTAAAAAGTTTCCTTCAAGAAAATATTTATATAGTAACCAATGCGGCCTATGTTCAATTAGTTAAAGAACAACTTGTTGGAATTGATGAGCAGCAAATTTTGGCTGAACCTATTGGCAAAAATACTGCGGCCTGTGTGGCCTATGCTTGCGGTAAAATCAGTAAAATAAATACACATGCGGTTTGCATTGTTGCCCCTAGCGACCATCTTATTTTAGATGAAGCAGGGTTCTTAGATAGGGTTCATCTTGCCATGGAATTTGCGCGCAAAAATCCAGCTTTACTTACTTTGGGTATAAAACCTAGCCGCCCAGATACTGGCTATGGTTATATTCAATTTATGGAAGAATCTGCTAATGACGATATTTATAAAGTTAAGACATTTACAGAAAAACCTAGTATAGACCTTGCAAAAACCTTTGTTGAAAGTGGCGATTTTCTTTGGAACGCTGGTATTTTCGTATGGAGTATTTCGAGTATTAAAGCCGCTTTTAAGGAACATCTTCCAGAACAATTCTCCTTATTTAAGGAAGCCTTAACAGATTACTTCACCCCTAATGAAGCCGAAACTATAAAATCTATTTACGAGCAAACCAGAAGTATTTCCATAGATTATGGTAT
>VEQB01000561.1 GCA_018883485.1 Bacteroidota bacterium | reverse complement strand
TGGTTTGCCCCCTTATTAATCGGACTATCTTATCGGGTTGTAAATATAATTAATTTTTTCAATTTAGATTTGTTGTGCAAGATGTGACCGAAGGTTATTATTAAACCGATGGCTTCAGGAGTATAGCGGGTCTGTTAATTTCAGGCTCGCTTTCTTCAGTTAAATCGGTGTGCTCCGCACTATTTTTATTGCAAGATGTTTCCCTCAGGTTCATAATACCCGATAGATTTTGGTGGCTGCATTTGAGTTTGAACTTGATTTTCTTTTTGGGCAACTCTATTCTGTCAACCAACCCTTCGTTCCATGCATCCCAAAATAGCTGTGGAGGCAGGCTGGCAACAGATGCATGCACTCTTACGTTGTTGTATGCTTCATAAAATTTGGCAAGCCTGGCTTCAAGATCCATTAGTGACCAATATGCAGGTTCAAGAGCTTCACTAAGTATTTTATGGAAACTTTCAATATGACCATTTTCTTGTGGTGTATATGGATGTGTAAAGACTTGATTAAGGTAATTTTCCCTGAAGAAAGCTTGGATCACTCCTGATTTAAACTGTGGACCATTATCGTTTCGAACCTCAATAATTATCTTACGATTTAACATATCATGCCGTTGTAAATAGTTAACAATAATCTCTTCCCACATTTTCTGAACTTGAGTACTTTTCATGGTAAAGCCGACTTGCCATGATAGCACTACCCGGGTAAAAGTATCTATCACAGTGAGGATATAAGCGCTTCTGCGAGCAGACTCCACCCAAACATACTTAATGTCCATCTCTAGTAATTCCAGTGGCCCAGAAGGGGTTACAATTCTATATTTGGCATAGGTTCGTGACGATGGTTTTACTCTGGCTGACAACATATGATTTTCGCTCATTAGTCTCTGTACTTTCTTTTTGTTTATATAAAAACCCAATAACATAAGCATGGCACACATGCGCTTGTAACCGCATTGTGTATCTGGATCAGAATTGATTTCTTTCATCACTTCTACCACAGACTCATTGCTTACTTCAAATAATTCTTCATTCGTTTTTTGCTTTGTTGTGGACGATTTCTTGCGGCCTGGCTTCTTCCCATTGCTTTTGTGATAGAATTGGTGCTTTGTTAGAGAAACAATCTCTAACGCTCTTGTACGAGCCAACCCTTGCCCCATAAATCTAAGAACTAACTCCTTCTTTTCACTGGCGCATACTTTTTTTTAATCAATTCATCCTTTAGTTTACTCTCAAGCTCCTTGGTTATCAAAAGTTCCTTTAATTGTTGATTCTCCTTTTGAAGGCGCTTAATTTCCTTTAGCTGATCGGGGGTCATGCCATGACGGAAACCATCTTCACCCATATCTTCATATTTCTGTTTCCAGGTGTAATAGGTGGCTGGATAAATTCCATACTTTTCAAGAGTTAACGTAACTCCATTTTGTGAGGCTTCTTTTAGAATTTGAAGCTTCTCTTCTTTGTTTTTTCTTGGTTTTTCTGCTAACATGATTACTCAAATTTAGTAATAATCCTGTCCGATTGTTTAGGGGGGCGTTACA
>VEQB01000131.1 GCA_018883485.1 Bacteroidota bacterium | reverse complement strand
TGTAAGGCCTATCTACATTAGGTTGCTTTGCTCTAAATAAAAACAAGGCCGCAACCGTTAGTATGTAAAATAACAATACCGCAAAAACTACATAGTCTAATAAATCGCCATACGACCCACTTAAGGTGAGCAAGCTGGTCCAAATAGCCTGAAAAATGAGAGCCTTTTGTGGCGCCTGATTTTTATTTAATTCTTGTGCACTCTTAAAAAACAACCCATCTTTAGACATAGCATAATACACCCTTGCACCGCTTAAAGTAAGTCCATTAATACAACCAAAAGTAGAAACCATAATTAAAACAGCCATGAGCAGTTCTCCTATATTTCCAAAAACGCTTTTCATCAAAAGTGTTCCTACTCTATCTGATGGTGCAGTTATAATTGCTTCAAAAGGAAGCGCATTAACATAAACCCAATTGCAAAATAAATACAACAGCGTAACTCCTCCAGTACCTAATAACAAAGCACGAGGTAAATTCTTTTGTGGATTTTCTATTTCGCTGCTGGTAAAAGTAATATTGTTCCAAGCATCGCTGCTAAAAATTGAACCCACTAATGCAGCCGCAAAAACGCCTAAACTTAGTGTTTGTAAAATTCCAGAAGTATTGGTTACAACACCTAACTTATGCCAATTAAATTCCCATACCACCGCATCGCTAGCGGCAATAAAATAAAGGCCTGCTGCAATTACAAAAACCAAAGCGCCAAGTTTGCTTAAAGTAAACACGTTTTGAACCAAAGCCCCTTGTTTAACCGCTCTAAAATTGCTAAATGTAAGTAACCAAATTACCACAATGCCCAACAATTGAACGGTACTAAACCCAAAACTATCATTTCCCAAAATTAAATTCTTCTCGCTAAACCATGGAATTAAAACACCCGTAAACCTAGCAAAAGCAACTGCCACCGCCGCAATGGTACCCGTTTGTATAACGGTAAATAAGGTCCAGCCATATAAAAAGCCAAACAACTTTCCATAAGCCTCTTTTAAGTAAACATATTGGCCACCCGCTTTAGGCATCATAGCCCCCAACTCGGCATAACTTAAAGCTGCAAATAAGGTAAGTACACCTGTCACAATCCATGCTAACAAAAGATTTTCTGCACTACCCAAATCTCTTCCCATGCCAGCAGAAACAATAAAAATGCCCGAGCCAATCATAGAGCCCATAACCAGCATGGTACTATCTAAAAGGTTTAATTTTTTCTGACTCATAATGCAGATGTACTTAATTGTATCATTTCTTGAATATAAGGAACCCAGTTTTCGTTGGGTTCAATTAAAATACCTCTCACCCCTGCTCCCATGCCAGCATCCATATCTCGCTGTTTATCGCCAATAAACCAACTTAAGGCAGGGTTAATTTTATATTTACTAAGGGCTTTTTCTACCAATAAGGAATTGGGCTTGCGGCAAAGACAATTGCCTGTTTGGGGGTGGTGCGGACAATAAAACACCTCTGTAAGTCTTACGTCAAATTTTGCTAGTTCTTCATCGAGGTAAGCATGCATTTTCTCAAATGCTGCATGGGTGTACAAACCTTTAGCTATGCCACCTTGGTTGGTGATAACAATTAATAAAAAACCAGCATCTTGCAGGGCTTTAAGGCCTGAACCAACATGTGGTAAAATCTTAAAATCTTCCAAACGCATAATATAATCGCCCACCTCATGATTAATAACACCATCACGGTCTAAGAAAATTGCTTTTGACTCTAAATTCATGCATGCTAATTAAATACTTATTCTCCTATTTTTGCCAATTAGGCTCTGAAAAGCTAATATTGTAATCCTTGTCAAAGAAAATAGTCATCATACCAACCTACAATGAGCGCGAAAATGCGGAAGAAATAATCCGTGCAGTTTTCTCTCTACATCAAACTTTTGATGTGCTTATTGTAGATGATAATTCGCCAGATGGCACTGCAGAAATTGTGAAAAATCTGCAATCTCACGAGTTTAGAAACAACTTGCACCTATTGCAACGCAAAGAGAAAAATGGATTAGGAACAGCTTATATAGATGGTTTTAAATGGTGTTTGAACCAAGGCTACGAATATATTTTTGAGATGGATGCAGATTTCTCGCATAACCCGCAAGATTTGCCAAAATTATTTGAGGCCCTGTGCGAAGAAGCAGAAGTTGCTATTGGTTCAAGATATAAAACGGGCGTAAATGTGGTAAATTGGCCAATGGAGCGCGTAATGATGAGCTATTATGCATCTGCCTATGTACGTTATATTACTGGGATGCGCATTAGAGATACCACAGCTGGTTTTGTAGGCTATAAAGCAAAGGTATTACAGCATATTGCCCTCGACGAAATTAAGTTCCGCGGGTATGCCTTTCAAATAGAAATGAAATTTACGGCCTGGAAACATGGATTTAAAATAGAAGAAGTGCCCATTATTTTTACCGACCGCACCCGCGGCGAATCAAAAATTAGCAAAGGCATTATTCAAGAAGCGGTTTTTGGTGTGGTTAGCATGAAAGTAAAATCGTGGTTTAGAAAGTACCAAAAGGTGTAGTGGCTTGGGTCTTATGCGATTTACTTAATTTCCCTATCTTCGCCGCATGAACTTTCCCATAATAGCCCCTTCTGTGCTTTCGGCAGATTTTGCCAACTTAGGCCGAGATGTAGAAATGATAAATAATAGCCAAGCGGATTGGTTTCACGTGGATGTGATGGATGGCGTTTTTGTGCCCAATATTTCTTTTGGTTTTCCAGTTATTAAGTCCATACAAAACTTGGCTAAAAAACCGCTTGATGTGCACCTTATGATTGTGCAACCAGAGCGCTATATTAAAGAATTTAAAGCAGTTGGTGCCGAAATTTTATCGGTTCATTACGAAGCATGTACGCACCTACACCGTACCTTGCACGCCATTAAAGAAGAAGGTATGAAGGCAGGAATTGCCATAAACCCCCACACACCCATAAGCTTGCTTAAAGACGTGATAAGAGACACCGACTTAGTTTGCATGATGAGTGTAAATCCTGGCTTTGGTGGACAAAAATTTATTGAACAAACTTACCAAAAATGCAAAGAATTACGCCACATGATAGATGAGAGCGGCTCTTCTTGCTTAATAGAAATTGATGGTGGCGTAAATGCACAAACAGCGCCTCTTTTATTGGCAGCAGGTGCACATGTGTTGGTTGCTGGTAATTATGTGTTTGGTTCAAAAAACCCTTCAGAAACCATTGCCTCCCTAAAAAATTTACAGGCTAATACCACCACGGTAGCTTAATCGTTAAGTAAGGCGTTGAACAAAATAACTCAATCATTTTTTATAGGTATCTTCCTCCTTTTTGCCCTGCCTTCTTTGGCACAGCAAAAAGCTACCCTTATTGGCGTAGTTAGCGATACTTTAGAAAATGCCATTGCCGATGTAAATATCCAAGTGCTGCCCACCAGTATTACTGGCATGAGCGACCAACGCGGTGTATTTAGTTTACAAGTGCCTTCAAATATGACCTTCACACTAGTTTTTACCTATGTTGGAAGACCTCCCAAAAAAGTAGAGGTGCGTGCTTTAGATCCAGGAGAAAAATTTAGACTGAATGTGCAACTTGAATTTGGTGTTTCCTTAAAAACCTTTGTGGTAAGCGAAGAACGGGATAGAGAAAAGGTTTCTATGTACACCATAGACCCCAAAAAAGTAAGCACCTTGGCCAATGTGAGCGGCTCTTTCGAACAAATTCTTAAAACTTTACCCGGCGTTTCATCTAACAATGAACTTAGCTCGCAATACAATGTGCGAGGGGGAAATTATGATGAAAACTTAATTTATGTTAACGACATAGAAATCTATAGACCCTTTCTGCCACGAAGCGGGCAACAAGAAGGGTTGAGTTTTATACATACAGAATTGGTTCAAAACGTAAAATTTTCTGCTGGCGGTTTTGAAGCACGTTATGGAGACAAAATGAGCTCTGTA
This sequence comes from Bacteroidota bacterium, assembly GCA_018883485.1. Lineage (GTDB taxonomy): Bacteria > Bacteroidota > Bacteroidia > UKL13-3 > UKL13-3 > B1. The sequence continues at coordinate 2,633 of VEQB01000131.1, read as the reverse complement.
CTCGATATTAAATACAAAGACCCAAAGAAATTTGGAGCCTCTGCCACCGCCAGTTTATTGGGGCTTCAAACCCATGTAGAAGGAGCCTCTAAAGACCTTCGCTTTACCTATTTAATTGGTGCTCGCTATTGGAGTAACGCTTACGTACTAGGCACTTTTGATGTGCAAGGCGATTATCAACCAACCTTTTATGATGTACAAACCTTACTCAATTTTCACCTTAAAGATAACCTAAGTTTAAGTGTACTTGGCAGCTATGCCCGCAACAAATATTACTTTGTACCCCAAAATAGAGAAACTACTTTTGGCACTGTAAACAGAGCCTACTCTCTTAACATTTTCTTCGAAGGTTCAGACCTGTTAGAATACCAAACAGGAATGGGAGCCGCTACTTTAGATTATCAACCTGGTAATAAAACACGATTAAAACTAATTGCTTCCACTTTCTATTCAAACGAAAATGAAATTTTTACGGTAGAAGGTGCTTATCGATTAAGTGATATTGAAACAGACTTAGGTTCAGACAATTTTGCCCAAGCCCGCAGCCTTAGAGGAGTGGGCTATTTTATTACTAATGCCCGTAATGCAGTAGTTTCTCAAGTGAGTAATATTGGCCACAGAGGCTACCATAACCTTGGTAATAATAACTTACAATGGGGTGCTTTTGTGCAAACAGAAAAGATTAAAGACAAATTGCACGAATGGTATTACGATGACTCTTCTGGCTTCTCGCGGCCACCCATAGATACCAATGGTAATTTTGAGTTAAATAGCTACCTCAGCACGCGGCTTAACCTAGAATCTTATCGCATGAATGGCTACCTGCAGAACTCGCAAACCTTAAGCAAAAGTTATAATGCCACGCTAACTTATGGCCTAAGATTTAACTATTGGAGCTATAACCAACAAATAGTGGTGAGCCCCAGAGTGCAATTTGGGTTTGAACCAAACCGCAAATACAACAGACAGGTAAGAGAAGCTAAAGATGGCAGAAAGTTGCGCAGAGATTGGCTATTAAAAGCTGCTTATGGTTGGTATTATCAACCCCCTTTTTATAGAGAGTTAAGAGATTTTAATGGTGTGTTGAACCCAAACATTAAAGCACAAAGAGCTATACATTATGTAGCAGGTGGAGATATGAATTTTACCGCCTGGAACAGACCCTTTAAGTTTATTGGGGAAGTGTATTACAAGAAATTAGATAACCTAATTCCATACGAAATTGACAATGTACGCATTCGTTATTTTGCCATTAACAATTCTAGCGGGTATGCAACTGGTGTTGATTTTAGAGTGAATGGGGAATTTGTAAAAGGTGCAGAAAGTTGGGCCAGTTTAAGCATACTTAAAACGCAAGAAAAAATTACAGGGGCTTTGGATGCACAAGGAAATCCAATTACACCTTCTTATGTTCCAAGACCAACAGACCAGCGCGTTAACTTTGCCATTTACTTTCAAGATTACTTGCGCAAAAATCCTAAGCTAAGAATGAACTTAAACCTTGTTTATGGTAGTGGCTTACCCTTTGGCGTGCCAGACCAGAATAGGTACAATGATATTTACAGAATGCCAAGTTACAGAAGGGTAGATTTAGGAATAAATAGAGTTTTAATTGCAGAGGATAGTAAAGAACGTGATAATTTTTGGAAGAAGAATATTCAAAGTGCTTGGGTGGGATTAGAAGTATTTAACCTATTGGGTGTAAACAATACCATTAGTTATATTTGGATAGAAGATGTTTCTGCCAACCGATATGCAGTGCCTAATTACCTAACCAATAGAAGGGTAAATATTAAATTTATGGCAAGGTTTTAACCCATGCAGCAAGAGAAGAAAAAAACAGTAAATTGGGGTTTGTTAGTGCGCATTTTTGCATTGGCACTACCTTATAAAAACAAGTTTTTTACTGCAGTATTTCTTACAGTGGGTATCTCCATTTTAGGACCTTACAGACCTTATCTTATTCAAATCATCATAGACAAATACATTGCAGTTGGAGATGGACCAGGATTGCTAAATATGAGTTTATTCTTACTCTTTATACTTGGCATAAGTGCTTTGATGCAATGGTGGGGTACTTTATTATCAAATTTTTTAGGGCAACAAATTATATATGATCTACGCAATAAAGTGTTTAAGCACCTTACCTCTTTAAAACAATCTTATTTTGATAAAACACCCGTTGGTACCTTAGTTACAAGAAGCATTAGCGATATTGAAGTAATTAGCGAAGTATTTAGTGAAGGTATGATTAACATAGTAGGCGACCTTTTGCAAATTATTGTGCTTTTAGTACTCATGTTTGGCACTGATGTTAAACTATCTCTCATTTGCCTATCTGTATTGCCTTTGCTCTTTTATAGCGGCTATTTATTTAAAGAAGCGGTAAAAAGTAGCTTTGAAGAGGTAAGAAATAAAGTGGCTCAATTAAACACGTTTGTGCAAGAGCACTTAACAGGCATGGCAATTGTGCAATTGTTTAACCAAGAAACGCAAGAGTATGAAAAGTTTAATGCCATCAATAAAGAGCATCGGGATGCCAATATAAGGAGTGTGTTTTACTACTCTGTATTCTTTCCGGTAGTAGAAGTTTTAGGTGCCGTGGCAGTGGGCTTATTGGTATGGTATGGCGC
>VEQB01000560.1 GCA_018883485.1 Bacteroidota bacterium | reverse complement strand
AAATACCCCTTGCGCATAGGCCAATAATTCTGCCCTGTTTTTTATTTTTTTAACGGCACTGCTGCAGCCATCGTCGGCAGGTTTGGCAATAAGTGGGTAGCCAATTTTCTCTAGCTTGGCCACTATACTGGCTTCTTTTGTTTTCCATTCTTCTTCGTAAACCAGCAATTGATCGGCCACTAAAAAGCCTTTCTTTTTTAGCAATTGGTTGGTGTCAAATTTATTAATGGTAATCTGCGAGCTGCTCACATCAGAGCCATTAAAGGGTATCTTCAATTTATTTAATTCTTTTTGAACCGTGCCATCTTCTCCAGGTCTTCCATGTAAAGCAATAAATACTGCATCGCACATTTTCTTTAGTTCTGAATAGCTTATTTTTTTAGGTTCAAACAGTTCTGTATTGCTATACTGATGTAATAAGGCACTGCATTCTTGCGCAATCTTTTTCATAATAGCAGGCCTGTGGTAATGCATTACTTTTTCTTTAATATCATCGGCATTGTCTTTAAGCATTACATTAATAGGCAATAAATGGAGTTCGTGTGCCTCTTCATTACCACTTACAAAAACAGGGAAGGGTTGGTACTTATCAGAGGAGGCTAATTTCTCATAAATATTTCTGCCACTTTCTACAGATATATGTCGCTCTGTACTATACCCGCCCATTAAAACCGCTACGCGTTTTTTGTTGCCTTTTTTACTTTTATGTATAGTAAGTTGTTTGTCTAGTTGAGCCAACAATTGTTCGTGCTTAAAGCTCACACTTTGCGAGTTTGCGCGTTCTTTTAAAGAGGTTCTAATAATATAGGTTAAGAACTGACTTGGGTTCAACCCAATTTCTGCCGCTTGGTGAAAGAAGAAAGAAGAAGGCATCATCCCCGAGGTGGTATTTGGGTCGTTTAAAAAGATGTTACCTTCTTTGGTTAAAAAACCATCTATGCGGGCATACACATGAAAGTTGAAAAAAGTAAATAGCTCGCAGCAGGCTTTGCGTATGGCTTCTATGCCTTTCTCATGTAAATCTATGGGCGTTACTTTTCTGCTTCTTCCTGGTAGGTATTTGCTTTTATAATCGTAAACTTCGGCCCCTTTTACAATTTCGGTAGGAGGCAGGGCTACTGCGTTACTATCTTCATTTCTTAATACAATGCAAGAGAACTCTCGGCCTTCTATAAAAGATTCTAACAGGCATTCCGATTCGCCATAAGTGCTTTGCAACACCACATTCCTATTCTTTTTAGCATGGCTATCTAACAGGCTCCATAACTGGTCTGGATGATACAGTAACTTACCATTGGCAAAGGCAGGCAAACCAATGCCTTCTTTTACGTCGGTAACTTTTTGAATGAATTGTGTTTTTTGTAATTTATCTTTTTCTAACCACTCTTTAGGCAAAATGGTATGTATAAAAAATGCTTTGTGCAAAGCGGCTTCAAAGGCTTCTAATTTATCTTCATTAACCACACTTACCCCAACAGAACTGCCTTGGTTTGCCGGCTTAACCACAAAAGGAATACCCACTGTTTTCTTGGCTTGAGCAACAGCAG
>VEQB01000130.1 GCA_018883485.1 Bacteroidota bacterium | reverse complement strand
GCGCCACACCGCGCTACCCCGCGCCACACCGCGCCACACCGCGCAATTCCGTGCAACTCCAGGCTATACCCCGCCACCCCCGCTTGTTTTTTACTCAAAGGTCCTATCTTCATTAAATGAATAAGTTTAGGTTTGAAAATTTAGACATTTGGAAAGATGGTATGTGTGTTTGTTCCAAGTTAATTGATATTGCCTCATGCCTTGAAAATAAAAGATTATTTTCATTTGCGGATCAATTACGGCGAGCTGCGCTTTCTATTACAAATAATATTTCTGAAGGGGCGGGATCTTATTCTAAGAAGGAATTTGCGTATTTTTTATCCGTTTCGAGAAGGTCATTGTTTGAATGCGTAAACATTATTCTTGTTTTTAGGAATAAAGATTTAATAGCAGTTAAAGAGGCTGAAGAGATTTATCAAAGTTTATATTCGTTAAGCGTGAAAATTCACAATTTTAGACTGAGCGTTTTAAAAAGCGGGGAGTAGCAGGGAGGTAGCGGGGAATTGCAGGGAGTAGCGGGGAAGTAGTGGGGAGTAGCGGGGAATTGCGGGGAGTTGCAGGGAGGTAGAGGGGGATTGAATTCTAAACCGCGCCACACCGCGCCACCACCCCGTAATCTTGCATTTGCCGGGATAAGTCGTTTCTTTTAGGATACGTTGCGAAAGGTCAATCGATATTAAATCTCCTTGAATGGCAAATGCTCCTTAAATTTAGGCATCCTAACAATAGAAACAAATCAATCATGTAACATATTCTAATGTTTATGTAATACCTAAAGGAGAATAGTAAAGCACCTTTGCACTTAATTATGCGCTTCCTAAAAAACAAATTTGTTATTCTTTCGGGCTTTATTCTTGCTATATTTATTGGTTTTTTAGTCTTTATTTCTCCCATAGCTAAATACATTTTACAGAAGTACGACAAAGTGTGGTTGGGCAGAGAAATTACAGTAGATTGGGTTTATCTTAATCCTTTTACAGGCTATGTTTACCTTGGTGATTTGGTAATATATGAGCAAAATGGCGATAGTATTTTTTTTACTGCCGATGCTGTGGCTGCCGATATGGCCTTGTTTAAATTGTTTTCTAAAACCTATGAGTTTAGTTATCTCACCATTACTAAGCCTAGAGGTGTTGTGGTGCAAAACGTTCATTTGTTAAATTTTAGCGACCTTATCGATCGTTTTTCAAGTAAGGCAGATAGTACTTCGCAAAAGAAAGCAGCTCATGTAAATATCCTAAACATTAAGATAAAGGAAGGGGCGTTTTATTATAAAGAGTTAGTTACTCCCATCAATTATTTTATAAAAATTGTAGATATAGAAAGTAGTGGATACCGCTGGGATGTAGATACTATTCCCATTCAGTTCTCATTTTTCTCAGGTTTAGGAGAAGGTAATATGAAAGGAAATTTTACCATCAATACCAAAAATAAAGACTATAAATTAAAGGTGCTTGTGAAGCGCTTCGATTTAAACATTGTAGGGCAGTATATTAAAGATTTAGCCAATTATGGAAGCTTTAAAGCCTACTTAGATGCAGATTTTACCTCCTTAGGAAATTTTGAAGAAAAGGGAAATATTAGTAATTCTGGACTTATTCAAATAAGCGACTTCCATTTTGGCAAAGATCCCAAGGATGATTACCTATCGTTTGATACCTTATTAATTAAGATAAAGGAGGTAACTCCCAAAAAAATGGTGTATTACTTTGATTCGGTATATTTAAGTAAGCCGTATTTTAAGTTTGAACGCTACGATTATTTAGATAATTTACAAACCACCTTTGGGGTAAAGGGGGGCAATCTTAAGGAGGCTAAAGCCAATGTAGAGAAGTTTAACTTGGTAATAGAAATTGCCAAATATTTAAAATTGATGTCGCGCAACCTCTTAAAAAGCGACTACCGCGTAAACCATTTTTGGGTAAGAAATGGCAATTTTAGATTCAATGATTTTACCTTAAATGAGCAATTTAGTATTGCATTAAATCCAGTAAATTTTACAGCAGATTCAATTTACAAAAAGCATAAACGTGTAAATTTTGAATTGCAAGCAGGTGTAAAACCCTTTGGCGAACTTAAAAAAGATATTAGTGTGGATCCAAAGGATACATCTAATTTTGACTTAGAATTTTATTTTCACAATATTTCTGCTGCTACATTTAATCCTTACTTAGTTAGGTATACTGGTTATCCTTTAGAATTGGGAACGATAAGAATTTACGGAAACTGGCGCGTGCGTAATAGTAATATTCAGAGTCAAAACCATCTTATTGTTATTGATCCGCGGTTACATAAACGAGTGGCCAATAAAAATATTAAAAGAATTCCTATGCCCATTGTTATGGCTTTAGTGCGAGAACAAGGCAATGTAATTGATTATGAAATTCCTATCTCAGGAGATTTAAAAAATGCGAAGTTTCATTTAAAAGATGCCATACTAGATGTGCTGGTAAATATTTTTGTGAAGCCGCCAACAACTGCCTATCGAATTAAGGTAAATAGCAATGAAACAGAAATTGAAAAATCATTGGCCTTAACTTGGGGTTTAAGAAGCGCCGATTTAACTAAAACACAACGGAGGTTTTTACATAAGCTTTCAATGTTCTTGCTTCATCATCCCGAAGAAAAATTAGTAGTAACACAACAACTTTTTAGGGTAAAGGAAGAAGAATATATATTGCTATATGAAGCCAAGAAGAAGTATTATTTGCATGCAAAGAATGCGCTAGAGCGCAATTTTACGCCCAAAGATGCTGCCTTGGTGGAGCGCATATCTATTAAAGAGTCGGGTTTTGTGAGGTATGTAAATAGCCAGATTACAGATTCCTTACTGTTTACTATTCAAGATAAATGTTTAAGCTGGCTTGGAAAGGCCTACTTAACCAAGGCCTATAATAAATTAAGTGAGGAAAGAATGAGCCAGTTTTTTGGCTTTTTTAAAGAGGAGAATCTAAAATCAAGAATTCAGGTTAGGCCAACAGTGAGTAAAGTACCCTTTAATGGTTTCTCTTTTTTAAGTATAAAGTATATAGGCGTTTTGCCCAATGATTTGCTAAGGGCATATATAGAAATGAATGAACTTAACAATAAGAATCCAAGAAAATTATTTAATAAAACACGCAAGCCAAAGGCTAGTCCGTACTTTCAAAATAAACAAACCCAAAAAAATAAATAAATGAAAAATGTATCAACAATGAAAGCCGGCATTATAATGCTGCTGCTTGCCACTGCCTCTCTGTTTAGTATTCAACGTTGTAATAAGTATGATGATGGTCCGCTTGTAAGCATAAGGTCCAGAACAGAAAGAGTTTCTAATACTTGGAAAGTTGAAAACTACAAAGTAAACAATGATGATTTAACTTCTTTAGTTACGGATTACAAAGAAACTTTTACCAAAGAAAACAACTAAAATTACACTTGGGGTGCTATTAATGGCTCTGGAACCTGGATGTTTCAAAACAATGATGAAGAGATTAAAATTTCTGATTCGAATAACCAAACCTTAAGGACCTTGAAATTGCTAAAATTAGAAGAAAAGGCTTTTTGGTATTACTACATGGAAGGCGACGATAAACATGAATTGCATTTAGTGCCAAGTTTATAAAAAAAAGGGTTTGTAAGGGTACAATTTATTTCGCCCTTACAAACCCTTTACATCTTATAGAATTGAATTCAAAACCTTACTAAACCCCGCAACTCCCTGCAACCTCCCTGCAACTCCCATCAACCACACCGCTACTTCGCAAAATTAACCGAACGTTTCTCGCGGATAACCGTTATTTTAATTTGACCCGGATAAGTCATTTCTTTTTGGATACGTTGCGAAAGGTCAATTGACATTAAATCTGCTTGGTCGTCGCTTACTTTTTCACTTTCTACCATTACCCTTAATTCTCTACCCGCTTGAATGGCAAATGCTTTTTCAACTCCATTATAACTTAAGGCAATATTCTCTAAAGTTTTAAGACGCTTCATGTAGTTCTCAGAATCTTCTCTTCTAGCGCCTGGTCTAGAACCTGAGATAGCATCACATGCTTGTACAATAGGTGCCAACATGGTGGTCATTTCTATCTCATCGTGATGCGCCCCAATGGCATTTACTACTTCCCAGTTCTCTTTATATTTCTCGGCTAGTTTGTGTCCTAACAAAGCATGTGGTGTTTCTGCATCATCATCTGGCACTTTCCCAATGTCGTGTAAAAGTCCGGCGCGTTTGGCCAACTTAACATTTAAACCCAATTCTGCTGCCATGGTAGCGCAAAGGTTGGCTACTTCTCTACTGTGTTGTAGCAGGTTTTGGCCATAAGAACTGCGGTAACGCATTCTTCCAACCATTCTAATTAACTCTGGGTGTAAGCCATGTATTTGTAAGTCGATACACGTGCGTTCACCAATTTCTACCAACTCTTCTTCAATTTGTTTTTTAGTTTTGGCAACTACCTCTTCAATACGTGCTGGGTGTATACGTCCATCTGTAACCAATCTATGCATGGCCAATCGCGCAATCTCGCGGCGAATTGGGTCAAAGCAAGATAAAATAATAGCCTCAGGGGTATCATCTACAATAAACTCAACACCTGTTGCTGCTTCTAAGGCACGGATATTTCTTCCTTCTCTACCAATAATTCTACCTTTTAATTCATCGCTTTCTATGTTAAAAACACTTACAGAATTTTCGATGGCCTGCTCTGCTGCGGTGCGTTGAATGGTACCTAATACAATTTTCTTAGCCTCTTTAACAGAAGTAAGTTTTGCCTCATCTATAATATCTTTCACCTTAGAGAGCGCCTCTGTTCTGGCTTCCTCTTGCAAGGCCTCCACCAATTGTTTTTTGGCTTCTTCTGCAGTAAGGCCAGCAATTTTTTCTAATTGCTTTACTTGATTTTGAAGCATCTTTTCTGCTTCCTCTTTTTTCTGCGCAACAGTGCTTTGCTGTTTTTCAAGACTTTGTTTTAAAGAATCAAGCTCAGAATCTTTACGCTGAAAAGTTTCCATCTTTTGTTTCAGCGTATTTTCCATTTGCTTAATCCTATTTTCCTCTTTCAAGATTTGCTGGTTGCGCTGGGTAACTTCTTTGTCGTGGTCTGATTTGAGTTGTAAGAATTTTTCTTTTGCTTCCAACAAGCGGTCTTTCTTCATAATTTCCGCTTTCTCTTCCGCTTCTCTAACAATTGCTTGTGATTTTGTTTTAAGGAGGTTGTTTTGCAACACCCGCATTACGGCCGCTCCTGCAACTATGGCAAGCATGACTATAATAACTACTAAATAAATTTCCATTTTGGTTTTAACGTTTAAAGTTGAATAAACGTTGTTAAGCGCAAGTCTTTACAATTGAACGTGTGCCAAGAGTTGTTGCATGCTATCCAATTCCTTTTGAAGAGCTTGGTTAGCTAGTTCCGCCGCCTCTTTTAAAGCGCGGTTCTCGGTGGCAAGCTCCAAGGCCAGCATGGCCAAGGCATCTCTTTGGTCTTTCAAGGCAAACTGCTTTTGGTATGCATTCAGTTTGTCTTGGATGAGTTTTCCTGCAGCTCTCACATTCGCTTCTTCCGCATCGGTTACGGTAAGCGGGTAAGCTCTCCCTGCTATATGGATATTAATCGATAACTCGTTCAAGTGTTGTCAGACATTTGGTTTAACAACTTTAGGCATTCATCTATTTGCTTGATATAAAGTTGGAGGTTTTGTTTTACCTCTTTCTCATCCATGCTACTCAGACAAATTCCAACAGCAAGTTTACTAATTTTATTTCTTTCTTCTGCTATGTCTTCACTTTTTCTAAATTCTTCCAAGTCTTTTTGCAGTTGGGCGCTCTTCTTTTGCTCTTTTTCCAAGGCTTCCTGCAACTTTTGGTTCAAGGCTACAATGCACTGAATTTTTAATTTTAGTAAGGCTGCTTGCTCGGCTTGGTTCATGCTTAGCCCCTTAAAATGGCTCCTGTTTCTTTGGTAAATTGCGCAATCAATTGTTGCATAGTGGCATCAATCTCTTCATCTGTTAGCGTTTTTTGCTCATCTTGTAACATAAAGCTTAAGGCATACGATTTTTTGCCTGCAGCTATTTTTTCTCCCGTGTACACATCAAACACATTTATTTGCTTAAGTAGTTTAGGAGCAGTTTTTAAGGCAATTTTTTCTAGCTGCAAATAAGTAATGGCCTCGTCTAATTCTAATGCCAAATCTCTTCTAACGCTAGGAAAAACACTCACAGGTTTAAGTTTAAAGCTTTTTCTACTAGCAATTTCAATAATTGCATCTAAATCTAAATCGGCATACCAAAGTGGCTTATCTATATCAAAACCTTTTGCCAATTTTGAATATAACATGCCAAATGTACCCAAAACCTGCTTTCTAAATACAAGCTGGGTGGCTTGGTCGAAGCGCTTATCCGCTTCAAAGCCATATTGCACCTCGTTAATGCCAATCTGTTTTAACAATCGCTCAAGTAAGCCTTTTAAGCCAAAATAACTTAGGTCTTGCTTTGGGCTATTCCAAGATTCTGGCTGCTTTCTGCCATATAATGCCAGCACCAAATGTTTACGCTCAGTATAGCTTCCTAAATTATTTAACTCCCCATTTCTATGGTAGGTTTTACCT
>VEQB01000129.1 GCA_018883485.1 Bacteroidota bacterium | reverse complement strand
GGTTTATATAATAATGCAGAAGTTTTCATGAAAATGTTTGAATTGATGATGCCTTTAATGAAGACACTTCAAGATAAAACATATACGCCTGAAATGTTTAAGCAAATGTTTAATACAACAGTTTACAAAGACATGATGGATAAAATGTTCAACATGCAACCAGATTTCATGAAAAATATGATGACTGGTATGAATGCTGAAATGAAGAACAACATGGGTAAAATGATGGATATGAACAAAAATATGTTCGATAACATGAAAAGTACTATGACATCTCAGTTTGCCAACATGATGCCTAATGATATGTTTGCACAAGGGTTAAACCAGTATAACAATTGGTATAACCAAATGAATACTGCAATGGCTCCATTAACTAAGTTAATGCCATCAAACAGTACTACTCAAGCTATGGATACAATGAAAGAAGTGAGTAACATGATGGCTGTATACCATATGAAGAATAACCAGTTGCAACAAATGATGTACACCACTGGTTTAAAGGCCATGGAGCAGTTCTCTGAAACCTTGTACACAAAAATGCGTAATGGCGAAGAAATGAATAGCTTTATGCCAGTTTACAATGAGTGGTTAAGCGTTCATGATAAAAATTTTATTGCGCTTTTTGAAACTGATGAATATTCAAAATTAATGAGTGAAGTGAGCGCACTTCAATTAAAGCTGAAAAAGCAAGTTGATTTACAAATGGAAAAGGCAATGTCAAATTTGCCTATTATTAACCGTTCAGAAATGGACGAGTTATACAAAACTATCTATGAGCTAAGAAAGCGTATCAATACACTTGAGAAGCAAATGGATTCTGGTGATATGGTTTCTGAAGAGCCAAAGGTTGCTCCAAAGAAAACAGCTAAAAATGCATAAGTTTTAGGGTTTGTTTAGTTATAAGGCCGCAGATTTTTGGTTCAAACCAGAATTCTGTGGCTTTTTTTATGAATCTTATTATATTGTCTTAATAAATTTTAAAAATGTTACATAATTTCAATCTAGCAGAGATACTAGAAGAGCTTCAAAGTACCAGCCAGAAAATGGTAAAGGGTTTTGAAGTATTATCAAATGTAGAAGAAGTAGAAGTTGCTACTACTCCCAAAGAATTAGTATGGGAAAACGATTTAGTTAAGTTATACCATTACAAGCGCGATACACCTGCCAAAAGCAAAATACCAGTGTTGGTTTCTTTTGCTATTATGAACCGCCATGATGTATTGGATTTACAGCCCGATAGAAGCTTAATGAAAAAGCTAATCGACGAAGGTTTGGATATTTATATTATGGATTGGGGTTACCCTAAGCAACAACATAAATACCTAACTATGGAAGATTATATCCTTGGTTTTATGAATGATGCAGTAGATTTCATTCGTAAATCTACCAAAAGCCCTAAAATCCATAAAATGGGCATTTGTCAAGGAGGTACATTCAGCGCAATTTACGCTGCTATTTATCCAGAAAAACTACAATCATTAACAGTTTATGTTACACCTTTCGACTTTAGTGGAAATGAGTGCATGCTTTACAAATGGACAAAAGATTTGGATGTTGATACCATGGTAGATAGCCTTGGGATTATTCCTGCCGATATGCTAAATGCTGGATTTGGTTCGCTTAAGCCTAGTGCAGATATTAGTAAATACTTTGGTATGATGGACATGATGCAAGATGATGCCAAACTTTCTAACTTCCTTCGAATGGAAAAATGGAAGAATGATTGTCCTGATTTAGCCGGCGAAATGTTTCGTAAATACATTAAAGATCTTTGGAGAGACAATAAGCTTATTAAAGGCGAATTTATTTTAGGTAGTCACAAAGTTGATTTGAAGAAAATCACTATGCCTTTCCTAAATATTTTTGCTACAGAAGACAATATTATTCCTAATAATTCCACAAGAACTGTGATGAAGGTGATAGGTTCTAAGGACAAAGAAGAATATGCTTTCCCGGGAGGCCACATAGGTGTATTTGTTGGCGGGCGTTCTCAAAAGGAGCTTGGCCCTAAGGTTGCCCAGTGGGTAATTGATAGAAGCTAAGCCTAGCCGCGCTTCTTTTTAAACCAAGTATCTAATTCTAAGGCGGACTTTGCATTGAAGCACATTTCTTTGTAAAGTCCGCCTTTTTGTGCCGCTACTATTCCCCAATGCATATCCAAGAATCCTTCCAATTCATGGGCATCTGGGTTTATACTTATCATAACGCCTTTTTCCAAGGCATAATCAATATAACGCCAATCCATATCTAAGCGGTAAGGATTTGCATTTAATTCTATTACTACATTGTTTGCAGCGCAGGCATCTATTATTTTATGGTGGTTAATTGGATAACCTTCTCGCATTAATAATAATCTTCCAGTAGGGTGGCCCAAGATAGTGGTGTAGGGGTTTTCAATTGCTTTCAAAAGCCTTTCCATCGCCTTTTCTTCTGTCATTTTTAAAATGCTATGAACAGAGGCTACCACGTAGTCGAATGTTTTAAGGATACTATTATCGTAATCTAAATTTCCATCATACAAAATATCACATTCTATTCCTGCAAAAATTCGAAAGTCTTTCCAAGTTAAATTCAACTTTTTAATTTCTTCTTGTTGCGCTAAAACACGTTCTTCATTTAATCCTTTGGCATAAAAGGCACTTTTACTATGGTCTGCCATTCCTAAATATTCGAAGCCTTGCTTATAACACCAAGTTGCCATTTCAGAAATAGTGTTTAAACCATCACTCCATGTAGAATGATTGTGCAAGGGACCTTTTAAATCTCCATATTCTACAAGTTCTGGAAGCTTTCCTTGTTCTGCTAACTCAATTTCATTTCTATTGTCGCGCAAAACTGGATTGATATAAGGTAAGTTTGCTACTTCATAAATTTCTTCTTCATCTCTTACTTCGGGTATGGGTGAACCAATTCTAGCCAATATTTTTTCTGCATGTTTGGTATCGCTGCTCAACCTAAATAACTCCCAAGCAAAAGCATCTGGAGTGCTAAAGTATACATGAATGGGGTAGCCTAAGTAGGTAAATTGATTTGTTAGAATAGATTGGTTCAATAGGCTAGAAAGCTCTTGCATAAAAGCCTCTTCATTATCTGTAGCAATTAAAATATCCATGGATTCTAAAACTTCAAATCCTCTTCTAATATGCCCGCATAAAGAAGCACTTTCATAGGTTTCGCATTGTTGTATGAAGCCAAATACAGAAGCGGCAATAGGTTGTGCTTTGGCGTAATGAAATTTGTTTGCACTAGCAAACATAAATTCTATTTGTTTAATAACGGCCTCTTGGGTTTTGAGCCCAAACCCTTTAAATTGCGCTAACCTATTTTCTTTGCAGGCATACAACAACTCTCCAATGGTTTCTATCTGCATTTCCTTCCAAATCACTGCCACTTTCTTGGGTCCAATGCCCTTAATGCGCATGATGTCTCTTACACCCTCAGGTGTATTTGCAATTAATTCTTCAAGTTCTGGAAAGCGATTGTGTTGGGCAATTTCATACACTACTTTAGCAATACTTTTTCCCACGCCATCAATAGCTTCTAATTCGGCAATGCTCTTATTGGCCAATGGTATTGGCAGTTTATCTATTCGAAACGATGCAGCCGCAAATGATTTTATTTTGAATGGGTTTCCACCATGCAACTCGCTAAGGTCGGCATAGGCTTTTAAAATATCGGCTATATCAGAATTATTCATACCCTTGCAAGGTATTAAACCCAAATTATAAATAAAACTCCTCTAACATATCTGGTACAACCACTTTTCCACTTAGCCCACTTTCTTCTAGTGAAACTCTCATCGCTTCTAAATGCGGAATATCGCCATGAACCAAGAAAACCTTACGAAAATTACCCTGACTATTATCCCTAGTATTTAAGATATAGTTCTTTACTTCATCGTGATCGGGATGTGAACTATAGACATCTGTTCTGGCAATTTGCGCATATACATTTTTATCCTTGTTTTTAATCTTGATGGTTGATTGACCCAATAATAAACGATGTCCCAAGGTTCCTTCGGCGCAATAACCTGCAATTAAAATCGTGCTGTATGGATTTTCAATATTATTCATTACATGTTCTTGAATTCTTCCACCTTCAACCATTCCCGCTGCACTAATAATTATACAAGGGTCGTAGTAATGCATCAATTCTTCATGTTGATCCATATCTTCTAAGTATTCAATTCCTTCAAATTGGAACAAACTTCCATTTTCGCGCATGAAACTATGTGCTTCTTCATTTAATAAATAAGCATGTCGCTCATACACTGGTGTACTTTTAATGGCAAGCGGGCTATCCACAAAAACTTTTAGCCAAGAAGGGATAAGTCCCTTTTGTTTAAGCTGACGAATGGTGAATACAATGGCTTGCGTGCGACCTACACTAAAAGCTGGAATAACTAATCTTCCCCTAAATTCAATACAGGTTTTTTGAATATAGTTGAGTAACTCATCTTCTGCACTTTTCTCTACCATGTGTTTTCTGCCGCCATAGGTAGCCTCTGTAATAAGGTAACTTACTCCTTCAAGTATTTCTCCATTTCTTACCAATTTGCTATTTGCTCTGCCCAAATCTCCTGTAAAACCTATGGTTTGGGTTACTCCTTTTTCTGTAATTGTAAGGGCAACACTTGCAGCTCCTAATAAGTGACCTGCTTCTACCAATTTTAAACTTATTTCTGGATTAATTCTAAAATCTTTATTTAGGTTCAAGGTGAGAAATTGATCTATACAATCTTTTACTTGTTTTTCATTAAATAACGGCTTTTCGATGTAATCGCGTTTTGTTTTCTTTGTGTTTGCAAGAGTTTTACGGTAATTACTCCATTGTATGTTTGCCGAATCGAATAATAAAAATTGGGTAAGTTCTGCAGTTGCTGGGGTGCAAATAATATGACCCTTAAAACCAGCACCTACAAGGGCTGGTAAATTGCCACTATGGTCAATATGTGCATGGGTTAAAATTACCAAATCAACGGTAACTGGCTCAAAAGGAAAAAGCTGCGCCCTTGCTACAGGATTCTTTTTCATTTCATAATCCATTCCGCAATCAATCAGAATTTTATAACCAGAATCTAAGGTTAATAAATACATGCTTCCCGTTACCTGCTTTGCCGCACCAAAAAAACTTAACTTCATTCGTTCTCTATTTTCGTTAAAATATCAGTGCACAAAGAAACACGCTTTCCTTAACTTTGTTTCATACAAATAAGATATGATTACAATTCTCAATACACATCCAAGTTTGCTAAACGACTTTCTGGCAGAACTTAGAGACGTTTCGGTTCAAACAGACCGGGCAAAATTTAGAAGTAATATTACTAGGATTGGAGAGGTTATGGCTTACGAAATTAGTAAGGTCTTAGATAGGAAATTGGTTGAAATTACTAGTCCTTTAGGCTCTAATACTTCTCTTGTTCTTTCTAAACAACCTGTTTTGGCAACTGTTTTAAGAGCAGGTTTGCCCATGCATCAAGGATTCGTAAACTATTTTGACAAGGCAGATAGTGCTTTTGTTTCGGCTTTTAGAGAGCATACTGATGCACATTCGTTTGAAATTAAGATGGGATATTTGGCATCACCAGATTTAAATGGCAGAACTTTGATTTTAATTGATCCGATGTTAGCCACTGGAAGAAGCATGTATCAAAGTTATTTGGCACTCCTAAAACGAGGGAAGCCTGGCAGGGTAATTGTAGCTAGTTTAATTGGAAGTGAGCAAGGCTTAGATTATATTAAGGCCCATATTCCAGAAGCAGATATTTATTTAGCAGTAATAGATCCTTTATTAAATGAAGATAGCTATATAGTGCCTGGTTTGGGAGATGCTGGCGATCTTTGTTTTGGAGAAAAACTATGAAAAAAATATTCTTTGTATTTTTATATTTAGGCTTATTATGTGGTGATATACATGCCCAAGAGGTAAAGAAAATAAATGCAGAAGAATTAGCCGCATTTATACATCACACCACAGATACGGTTTATGTGTTAAATTTCTGGGCAACTTGGTGCAAACCCTGTATAGAAGAAATGCCAGTATTTGAAAAGGCCTTTGATACTTATAAAGGAGAATTGGTAAAGATTATTCTAATAAGTAATGATTTTAGCAAGCAAATTAACACCAAATTAAAACCTTTTATCCTACAAAAAGGTTTAAAAAATGAAGTTTGGTGGATGAACGAAACCGACCCAAACCGTTGGGTAAATAAAGTAAATCTGGATTGGGAAGGAGAACTGCCGGCCACTTTAGTTTTGGGCGGAGGCAAGCGGTCAACCCAATTCCATGCAGGTGAACTCAATGATGTAGAATTGAAAGTAATGATTGAAAAACAAAAGTAATATGAAGAAATTAATTTTAGCATTTTTAGTATTTGCGAACCTTACCTTGGTTCAAGCTCAAACTGGTTATAAACCAGGCGACAAAGCCAATGATTTTTATTTAAAAGGAACCGATGGTAAAATGCATTCTTTAGCTAGTTTAGCTAAAGGCCAAGGTGCCATTGTTATTTTCACATGCAACCATTGCCCTTTCTCGCAGGCCTATGAGCAGCGCATCATCGCAATTCACAAAAAATATGCACCTAAAGGAATGCCAGTTATGGCTATTAACC
>VEQB01000559.1 GCA_018883485.1 Bacteroidota bacterium | reverse complement strand
TTCTTACTTACTTTATTTGTAGCAACTTGTATAGCCTTAGAAATAGAGGCAGCTGATTTTGCATCTAAACGATTATTTCCTTGCTCAAGTTCAACTACTGAACGCATTTGGGTTTCTAATAATCCTACTAAGCTCAATTTGGCTAATTCAGTTGCTTGCATTTCCGCAACAGATTGAAACTCGGCACCAGATTCACCACTTGAGATAATCCACTTTGGCATACCTTCAGCGTCTAATTCAACCTCTTTAGCCCATGCATTGTTTAATTGTTGACCCATAGGCATTTCGCCAGGAATATTTATCCAACCATCCTTTTCAAGTCGTTTAACCTCTTTTTTTGTATCGCGAGATACATTTACGAATTTGAATTTCTTTGCTTTTATGGATTTTGAATCCTGAGCAGTGATAATAAATGCACCGAACATGAGTGCAATTACAATTAGGTGTTTACTGTTTTTCATTTTTGATTTTTGTTTAATGATTAATGGAAATTTTATATGTTTTTGTTGTTTGTTTTGATTCAATTGATAAGAGGTAAATACCTGAAATCATTTCAACACTTGAGAAATTCATTTCATTGGCCTTACCACTAGCTATATTGCCAACAGTCGTATTACTTAATGTTTTGCCTAACAGGTCTGAAATTCGAATAGTAACATCTTCCAAATCTACCAATGGCATAAACGACAAAGTAAATTGATCGTTTGCAGGCTGCGGAAATATCTTAATGTTGCTTAATAAAAGCTCCTTATCCATACCAGCCGCAACGCCAGTATAAACATTTTTACTATACGATGCTCCCGTACCACAGTCATTTGTTCCCCTTACAGTAATTACTCCGCTACTTTGACCTATTAAAACACTTATTTCATTTTGGGTTGAACCCGACATGATTGTCCAATCTGATGGCACAGTCCATATATAACTTGTGTTTGCTAACGATGGTGCTTTATATTTTCTGATTGTAAATGATTTTACATACTGCTCTCCTTCCCATGAAGTAATATTTGGCAATTGGGATGCATCTATGGTTAAAGTTGCAGCAATACCCTTACAATAGCCGTTATTGGCACTTACATTAATTACCCCTGTTTGCCCTGCTATCAAAATATTGGTACCTTGACCAGTAGGTGCACTCATGGTCCAACCAACAGGAGAAGTCCACAAATAAGAAATTGCACCGGGCACTGCTGCAACGGTGAAAGTAGCATTGGAATTGATACAAGGATTTGTGTTTCCAGAAATAACAGGTTGTGCTGGAGGTGGTACAACAGTGCTAATAGCTAAAACTCTTTCTGCACTTACACATGCGCCGTTTATTGCTTTAACCGTTATTTGCCCATTGGTATTATTTGGAACAACTTTAATACTTGTTGTACTTTGTCCGCTTGTGAAAGTCCATCCTGTAGGGATGGTCCAAGTATAATTTAATGCATTTGTAACAGAGCTGATACTAAAATCATTAACCACACCATCACAAACAATACTGCTACCAACAATTGCGCCAGGGGTTGCAGGTAAATTTGTATTTACGGTTGTTGCAATAGTTCTTGGT